>CAXTSD010000136.1:0-6527 GCA_964246775.1 uncultured Acetobacteraceae bacterium
CCGGCGCGGCCGGCGGTCACGCGCGGCCGCGGGGCGGCGTGGCTGAGCACGGCTACGGGCGCGTCCTGGCTGAGCTGCAGCGCCCGGATATAGGCGATGATCGCCCAGCGATCGGCCGGCGGCACCCGGTCGGCATAGCTGTACATCACCCCGTGACCGTGCACGATCGCGTCGAGGAACACCGCGGCGGCGGCGTGCTGCAGGCGCGCGGCGTGGAACGACGGCGGCATCGGAAAGCCGCGCTGCACGATCATCCCCTGCCCGTCCCCCGACCGGCCGTGGCACGGCGCGCAAAAGATGTCGAAGCGTTCGTGGCCGCGCTCGAGCAGGGCGGCGCTGATCGCCGCAGGCGGCGCCGCCGGCAGGTTCGCCGGGTCGCGCGCCATCGTGCCGGCGACCGGCAGGCGCATCGACTGGTTGTTGAGGAAGAAGCGGTCGCGGTCCCAGGTCTGCGAGCGGTCCTGCGTATACATGTCGTGGCGCTTGCAGCCGGCGAGCGCCAGCACGCCCAGCAGCGCGGCCGCCCGCCGCCTCACCGCTTCACCCTGGCGACGGCGCGCGGCCGCGTCCGCAATTCGCCGAGCGCGCGTTCGGCGAGTGCCGCGTCGAACCGCTCGTCGCGCGCCTCGACGACGAGGAAGTAGCGGTCCTGCGTCGAGCGGGTGAAATCGGGTATGTTGAAGGCCGGATGGTTGAGCGTCGGCAGCCGGTTCAGCACCAGCAGCGCGAGATAGACGGCGAAGGCGCCGCACAGCGTCGCGAACGACGCCGACGGCACCACATAGGCCGGCCAGCTGTTCAGCGGCCGGCCGCCGATGTTGAACACGTAGTCGTACATCGTGGCGTAGAGGCACATCGACATCATCGCCGAGGCGCCGAGCACAGCACCGACGATGGCGATCGTGTACATCGGCGGTATGGTGACGTCGAGCGCGTCCGCCGCGTCGGGCAGCGGCACCGGGCTGTAGGCGTCGAGCCGGCCGAGATCCTGGCCGCGCAATGCGACGATGGCGTCGACCAGGCCCGCCGCGTCGTCGAACTCCGCCGACACGCCCCAAAGCGGCGCCTCGCGCTCGTGGCCATGCGCGACCTTGTGCGCCGCGTCGACGCCCGAGGCGCCGGTCATCCCGACGCCCGTCGTGCCGGTGCCTTGGGCGCCGCTAGTCACGCGTGCGACTCCCGGCAAGTGCCGCGCCGCGGACGTCGCGATACATCGGGCCGCTCGCGATGTCGCGCGGGTCGCGCGCCGAGGCAAGGCGTCGGCTGTCCATGATCGAGACCACCGGGAAGTAGCGCAGGAACATCAGCAGCAGGAACAGGAACAGCCCGACCGAGCCGAGAAAGGTCGCGACCTCCCAGACGTCGATGCCGTATGCGGCGTCCGAGGAGGGCAGGAAGTCGTGCTGCAGCGTCGCCACGATCACCATGAAGTGGTCCGCCCACAACCCGGCCGAGACCAGCAGCCCGACCACCAGCAGCGCCGGCGCCGAGCGTCTGAGGCCGGGCAGCCAGAACGCCTGCACCGGCAGCAGCGCCAGTATCACGATCGCCCACAGGCTCCAGGCATGCGCGCCCTCAAAGCGCCTGGCGACCAGCGCGCGGTCGAACGCGCTGCCGAACAGCGCCGCACTCATGCACTCCCAGCCGTAGCAATACAGGTTCACGAGCCCGAGGATCAGCAGCAGCCAGGCCAGCAGCGAGAAATGCCGCCGGGTGATCAGCCCCTCCAGATGGAATACCGAGCGCAGCACCACGCCGAGCACCGCCACCGTCGCGACGCCCTGGAAGACCGCGCCCATCAGGAAGCCGATCGGCTGCAGCGTATCGTGCCAGCCCGGCTCGACGCTGCCGGCGAACATCACCGCCGCCCCGGTCTGCAACGCGATCACGACCAGCACGCCCATCAGCGCCAGCGCCCGGCAGGCCGCGCCCCAGCGCCGCCAGTGGATCGCCGAGCCGCGCCAGCCGAGTGCGAGGAGGCCGAAGAGCCGCGCCCGCAGCAATCCGCGCCCGCGCTGGGCGACGGCGCGCTCGACGGCGCGGGCGCGCAGCGTCGCGAGGTCGGGCAGCATGCCGATATACCAGCTGCCCAGAGCGACGCCGAGGAAGCTCAGAATGTCGATCGCGTCCCAGTACAGCGGCGAGCGGAACTGCGGCCACAGCAGGAAGGTGTTCGGATACGGCAGGTTCCAGTAGAAGAACCACGGCCGCCCGAGGTGGATGATCGGGTAGAGGCCGGCCGCCGCGGCGGCCACCAGCGCCGCCGTCTGGGTGATGCGGTTGAGCGCCGAGCGCGCCGGGCTGTCGGCGAGCAGCAGCACCGACGAGACCAGCAGCGAGCCGCAGGCAACACCCATCCACCAGTCATAGCCGACGATGTCGAGCGCCCAGGTGACCGGAACGTTGTTGCCCCAGATGCCGACGCCGTCGAGGAACAGAGTGAGCAGGGTGACCGCGAGCACGCCGAGCAGCGCCATCGCGCCGGCGAGTGCGAGCCACCAGCGCAGGTAGCCGGGATGCGAAAACGCGATCGTCGCGACGTCGCGCCCGATGCTGTTCGCATCCTCGCCCTGCGCGATGAACGAGGTGATGGCGAGGCGGCGGTCGTCGGCTGCGAGGTCGCTCATGCGCCACCGTCTGGTGCGAGGCCGGGCGCGAGCTCGGCGAGATAGGTCGTGCGCGGCTTGGTGTTCAGCTCGCCGAGCAGCGCGTAGTTGCGCGGGTCCGAGCGCGCCGCGACGACGGCGCTGCCGCGATCGGCGAGGTCGCCGAAGCTGATCGCCCGCGTCGGGCAGGCGCCCTGGCAGGCGGTGGTCACCTCGCCGTCGCGTATCGGGCGGTTCTCCTTGTCCGAGGTGATGCGCGCCTCGACGATGCGCTGCACGCAGTACGTGCACTTCTCCATCACGCCGTTGCTGCGCACCGTCACCGACGGGTTGCGCTGCTCCTGCAGGCTCGGCGCGGCGCCGCCGGAATAATCGTGATAGTTGAAGCGGCGCACCTTGTAGGGGCAGTAGCCGGAGCAGGCGCGGGTGCCGACGCAGCGGTTATAGACCATGAGGTTGAGACCCTCGTGATCGTGCAGCGTCGCCTCGACCGGACAGCCGACCTCGCACGGCGCCTGCTCGCAGTGCATGCACGGCACCGGCTGGAAATGCGTCGCCGGCGCGTCGGCGCCGCCCGAGTAGTAGCGGTCGACGCGCAGCCAGTGCATCTCGCGCCCCAGCGCCACCTCGTCGCGGCCGACCACGGCGATGTTGTTCTCGGCCTGGCAGGCGGTGACGCAGGCATTGCAGCCGATGCAGGCGTCAAGGTCGATCACCATGCCCCAGGCGCGGCCGTCGCCATGCGCGACCCGGGTCTGATCCGGCCCGTCATACAGCGTCGGCTGCGTCCACGCCGTGGTGTCGCCGACCGGCGCGGCGCCGACCGGCTGCACACGCACGAACTCGTGCCCCTCCATCGTGTTGTGGGTTTGCGTGGTGGCGAGGGTGCCGCGCGGACCGCCGAGCCGGGTGAGTGCGACGCCGGTGACGAGCCAGGGGGAGGCGTCGCTGCGCAAGCCATAGGCGCTGTAGCCGATCTCGTCGCCGACATTGCCGGTGGTCTGGCGGCCATAGCCGAGCGTCACGCCGATGCTGTTCGCCGACTGGCCGGGCATCACCCAGGCGTGGCCATCGAGACTCCGCCCGTTCGCCGCCACCGCGACGTGGTCGCCATGCGCGATGCCGAGCCGCCCGGCGAGCGCCGGGCTCAGCGTGATCACGTTATCCCACACAACCTTGGTCAGCGGCCGCGGCAGTTCCTGCAGCCACGCGTTGTCGGCGAGCGAGCCATCCCAGACCGAAGCGTCCGGGCGGAACACCAGGCTGAGCCCGGTCGCCGGAGCCGCCGGCGCAGCCTCTGCGCGCGCCGGGCTCGCCGCGAGCGAGACCGCGACCGGCGGCAACGCCGTGCCGTCGACGAAGCCGGCCGCCAGCGCCTCGCCCCAACGTTCGCCCGGCAGTGCGCGCTGCCAATACGAGGCGAGCAGCGTCCGGCCATCCCGCGGCTCGTCGTCGGTCAGCAGGGAGACGATCTCGGGGATGCTGCGGCCGCCGTAGAGCGGTGCGACCGTCGGCTGCATAAGCCCCACCGTGCCGTCCGGCGAGCGCGCATCGCCCCAGCTCTCGAGCGGGTGCGTCATCGGCAGGTGCCAGTCCGAACGCAGCGCCGTCTCGTTCACGTAGAGCCCGGCGTGTATCTTGAGGTTCACCTTGGCGAGGCGTTCGATGAAGCGCAGCTCGCCCGAAGTGTCGTAGACCGGGTTCACGCCGAACATCAGCAGAGTGTCGACCTGCCCGGCATCGATCGCCTGGGCGAGCTCGGCGACCCCGTCGGCCTGCTGCAGCACCGGCTCGGTGTAAAACACCGTGCGCCCGGCATTGCCGAAGCGGTCGTTGATCCGGTGCACCAGCGCGTGCAGCGCCGGCGGGCTGGCGCTGCCGGTAAGCACCAGGCCGCGGCCGCGCGCGCTGCCGAGTGCGGCGACGGCGCGGGCGACGAAGCGGCTCTCGGCGTCGCTGCCGGAAGCCGCCTCGCCGGCCAGCAGGCGCTCGGCGATCGCGGTCAGACGCGCCGGATCGGCGGCGAGGCGGAAATCCGCCTTGGCGCTGGTCAGCGACGGCAGGCTGGAGGCGTCATGCAGCGCCAGCAGCCGCCCGGCCGCCAACGCCGCCTTGCGCGCATCCGACCAGCGGCGCGCCTGCCCGGCCTGCCACGGCCCGTGATCGAGGAAGTCGCCGTCGAGAGAGACCACGAGTTCGGCGGCGTCGAACCGATAGCGCGTCTCGAGCGGACGGCCGAAGGCGTCACGCGTGCCGGCATAGGCGCTCTGCCGCCCGGCCGGCGCGTGGGCATAGCTGCGCATGGCCGGGAAATCGCGCCGCATGGCGGCGAGCTGGGCCAGCAGCGACGGCGCGCTGAGCGGGCCGGTCAGCAGGTGCAGGCCGGCGCCACCGCTCGCCCGAAATTGCGCCATGCGGCCGACGAGCCGGCCGCGGAACGCCTCCCAGGTCGACGGACGATCGAGCAAGCGCACCGTCTGCGAGCGGAACGGGTCGTACAGCCCGAGCACCGAGGCCTGGCCGAACACGTCGGTGCCGCCGAGCGACCAGGGATGCTCGGGATTGCCCTCGATCTTGAGCGGCCGGCCGTCGCGACAGGTGACCAGCACCCCGTTCGCCAGCCCGTCCTGCACCGCGACCGAGGCGTAGGACATCGCGACCCCTGGCTCCTGATGCTCCGGGTTGCGCACGAACGGCACCTCCTGCGAGCGCCCGTCCGGCTTGTCGTCGCAGCCGGCAAGCCCGGCGAGCGCGAACGAGGCCGCCATCAGGGTGAGGAAACGCCGCCGGTCAGGGCGGTCGGCGAAGCGGGCGATTGCGGGGAACTCGGCCTCGAGAAAGGCGCGGAACTGCGGCAGCCCGGCGAGCTGATCGAGGCTGCGCCACTGCGCCGGCCCGCCTTCGGCAAGCCGCGCGCGGAGTTCGGCGACGTCGTGCCCAGACCGCGCCAGGCCGGGATCGCGCGGCGCGCTCAGCGGTGGCATATCGAGCAATCCGTAAGGATCTGCGCGTTCTTGATGTGGTAGTCGGCGACCAGCGTCGCGCCGAGCGCCGCCTGGTTGTCGGGCGGCGTCCACTCCATGTTCCAGATCTCCGCCTTGGGCCGCACATAGGCGGCGGGATTGCGGTGGCAGCCGATGCAGAACTGCATCTTGAAGGCGTTGGCCCGATAGGTGAGCTGCATCTGGTCGACGGCGCCGTGACAGCTCGAGCAGCCGATGCCCTTCGCGATGTGGATCGAATGATTGTAGTAGACGTAGTCCGGCAGCCGGTTCACCCGCGTCCAGTGCAGCGGCGTGTTGTTGGCGAGGCTGTCGCGCACCGGCGCCAGCATCGCCGCACCGGTCCAGATCTGCGAATGGCAGGTCATGCAGGTCCAGGTCGGCGGTATGCCCGCGGTCGCCAGATACTCCACCTGCTGGTGGCAGTAGCGGCAGTCGATGCCGAGCTCGCCGGAATGGTGCTTGTGGCTGAACGGCACCGGCTGCGCCGGCGCGACGCCGACCTTGTAGACATAGTCGGAGCGCGACACGCCCTCGGCGACGAAGATGCCGCCGAGCACGCCGAGCACCACCACCAGCGTCGCGAGGCGCAGGATCGCATCTGCCCCGGGCGCGAAAAGCTGGCGCATCAGCGTCGCCTGGTCGTGGGAGGGGTCAGCGCAGCATCCATACTCGAAGCCGTCCTCACCATGCGGAACACACCTGACCGCTCGCCAAAGCGGCGTCAACAACATGGCAGCAAGGCTCGATCCGACAATGTCGTGATGACGCGAATGCCGTCGCGCCGGTCGCCCGAACGATGACCAGGGCGGTGACCAGGACGCCGCCGGTGACCGCCGATCTCGCCCTCATCCTCGCACTCGACGGCTCTGCCAGCGTCACCTATGACGAGTTCAACCTGATCGCCGGCGGCCTCGCC
>CAXTSD010000137.1:0-6522 GCA_964246775.1 uncultured Acetobacteraceae bacterium
GTGCACGTCTACGACCGCTACGACCGGGTCGGCGGGCTGATGATCTACGGCATTCCCGGCTTCAAGCTGGAGAAGGAGGTCGTGCTGCGTCGCTGGGCGCTGCTCGAGCAGGCCGGCATCGCGTTCCATCTCGGCCAGGGGATCGGCGTCGAGGCGGGGCAGCTGCCGTTCGAGGCGTTGCGTCAGCGTCACGACGCGGTGCTGATCGCGACCGGCGTCTACAAGAACCGCGACATCGGCGGCCCCGGCTCGGGCTTGCCCGGCATCGTCGCCGCACTCGACTTCCTGACCGCGTCGAACCGCAAGGGCCTCGGCGACGAGGTCGCGCATTTCGACAGCGGCCTGCTCAACGCCGCCGGCAAGCGCGTCGTCGTCATCGGCGGCGGCGATACCGCGATGGACTGCCTGCGCACTTCGGTCCGGCAGGGGGCGGCGAGCGTCACCTGCCTGTATCGGCGCGACCGGGCGAACATGCCCGGCTCGATGCGCGAGGTGAAGAACGCCGAGGAGGAGGGCGTGCGCTTCGAGTGGCTGTCCGCCCCCGAGGCGTTCCTTGGCGACGACACGGTGAGCGGGGTGCGCGCGGTGCGGATGCGGCTTGGTCTGCCGGACGCCTCCGGCCGCCAGTCGGTCGACGAGGTGGCGGGCAGCGCCTTCACCGTCGAGGCGGATCTGGTGATCAAGGCGCTCGGCTTCGATCCCGAGCCGCTGCCGAGCCTGTGGGGGCAGGCCGGCCTCGAGGTCAGCCGCTGGGGCACGCTGAAGGTCAATCACCGCAGCTTCGAGACCACGCTGCCTGGCGTCTACGCCGCCGGCGACATCGTGCGCGGCGCCAGCCTGGTCGTGTGGGCGATCCGCGACGGGCGCGATGCCGCGGCGCAGATCCATGCCAGGCTGTCGCGGGCGGCACCGCGCGATGCCCCGCTCGCCGCTGCCGCGGAGTAGGCCGGATGAGCGATTTCGTCGCCGAGTGGAACGCCAACGTCGCCCGGCTCGCCGGCACCTACGATCCGGCGCAGGAGCACGACGCCTGCGGCGTCGGCATGATCGCCGCCCTCGACGGCCAGCCGCGCCGCGACGTCGTGCAGGCCGGCATCGATGCGCTGCGCGCGGTGTGGCACCGCGGCGCCGTCGACGCCGACGGCAAGACCGGCGACGGCGCCGGCATCCACGTCGAGATCCCGCGCGACTTCTTCGTCGACGCGATCCGGCGCAGCGGCGACGATCCTGGCGAGGCCGGCATCGGCGTCGGCATGGTGTTCATGCCGAAGACCGACCTCAACGCGCAAGAGCGCTGCCGGCAGATCGTCGAGACGCAGATACTCGACGGCGGCTACACGATCTATGGCTGGCGCCAGGTGCCGATCAACGTCTCGGTGATCGGCGAGAAGGCGAACGCGACGCGCCCCGAGATCGAGCAGATCATGATACGCGGGCGGGGGACCGACGTCGCGGCGTTCGAGCGCGACCTCTACGTGATCCGGCGCAAGATCGAAAAGGCGGCGATCGCCGCACAGATCAACGACCTATATCTGTGCTCGCTGTCGTGCCGGTCGATCATCTACAAGGGCATGTTCCTGGCCGAGCACCTCACGGTGTTCTATCCTGACCTGCTCGACCCGCGCTTCGTCTCGCGCTTCGCGATCTATCACCAGCGCTACTCGACCAACACCTTTCCGACCTGGAAGCTCGCCCAGCCGTTCCGCATGCTGGCGCATAACGGCGAGATCAACACGATCTCCGGCAACGTGAACTGGATGCAGAGCCACGAGACGCGGCTCGCGTCGGGCGAGCTCGACCGGTTCATCGACGACATCAAGCCGGTGGTCCAGGCCGGTGGTTCCGATACCGCGACGCTCGACAACGTGTTCGAGCTGCTGGTGCGCGCCGGCCGCGACGCGCCGATGACCAAGGCGCTGATGATACCGGCGAGCACGACCAGCTCGACGATGCGCCAGGACCACATCGACATGTTCCTGTATTGCAACGCGGTGATGGAGCCGTGGGACGGCCCGGCGGCGCTGTGCGCGACGGACGGGCGCTGGATGATCGGCGGGCTCGACCGCAACGGGCTGCGGCCGCTGCGCTACGCGATCACCCGCAACCACATGCTGATCGTCGGCTCCGAGACCGGCATGGTGAAGCTCGCCGAGGGCGACGTCGTGCTCAACGGTCGGGTCGGGCCGGGCGAGAGCATCGCCGTCGATCTCGACGCCGCGAAGTTCTACGCCGACGCCGAGTTGCGCGACCTGCTGGCGAGCCGCCATCCTTACGGCGAGTGGGCGCGGCGCATCAAGCAGATCGACGAGATCGTGCGCACCGACGCGCCGGAGCCGGTGCTGCTGACCGGCGAGGCGCTGCGTCGGCGCCAGGTCAGCGTCGGCGTGACGCTCGAGGAGCTCGAGATGATCCTGCACCCGATGGTGGAGGATGCGTCGGAGGCGACCGGCTCGATGGGCGACGACACGCCGATCGCGGTGCTGTCCGACAAGTATCGCGGGCTGCACCATTATTTTCGGCAGAACTTCGCGCAGGTGACGAACCCGCCGATCGACAGCCTGCGCGAGAGCCGGGTAATGTCGCTGAAAACCCGGCTCGGCAACCTCGGCAACGTGCTCGACGAGGATGCGAGCCAGTGCGACCTGCTGCAGCTCGACAGCCCGGTGCTCAGCAACGCCGAGTTCGCGGCGATGCGCGAGACCATGGGCGACAGCGCGCGCGTCGTCGACTGCACGTTCGAGGCCTGCGATCGTCCTGACTGGAACAGTCAGGACGTGAATCGCCAGGCCAAGACCAGTGGCGAAGCGGGCCTGCGCGCGGCACTGGTGCGGATCAGGCGCGAGGCCGAGGAGGGCGTGCGCGAGGGCTGCACCCACGTGGTGCTGACCGACGAGGCGGCGGCGGCCGAGCGCGTCGCGATACCGATGATATTGGCGACGGCGGCGGTGCATACGCACCTCGTGCGCTGCAGCCTGCGCACCTTCACCAGCCTCAACGTGCGCGCCGCCGAGTGCATCGACGTGCACGCGTTCGCGGTGCTGATCGGCGTCGGCGCGACAACGGTCAACGCCTATCTGGCGCAGGAGAGCATCGCCGACCGCCACCGCCGCGGCCTGTTCGGCGAGCTGCCGCTCAAGCAGGCGGTGAGCCGCTACCGACGCGCCGTCGACAAGGGGCTGCTGAAGGTGATGGCCAAGATGGGCATTAGCGTCGTCAGCTCGTATCGCGGTGGCTACAATTTCGAGGCGATCGGGCTGTCGCGCGCGCTGGTCGCCGAGTTCTTTCCCGGCATGCAGTCGCGCATCTCCGGCATCGGGCTGTCGGGCATCGCGAAACGCGTGCTCGCCTTGCACGAGGCGGCCTGGGGGTCGGACGCGGTCAGCCTGCCGGTCGGCGGCATCTACAAGCTGCGCCGGCGCGGCGAGGCGCACGCCTTCGAGGCGAACCTGATCCACACGCTGCAGACCGCGGTCGCGACCGACAGCTACACGACCTACCGCCGCTACGCCGACGCGGTGCGACGCGGGCCGGCGATCGCGCTGCGCGACCTGCTCGATTTCCGCACCGACGGCGTGAGCCCGATCCTGCTCGAGGAAGTGGAAAGCGTCACCGAAATACGCAAGCGGCTGATCGCGCCAGGCATCTCGCTTGGCGCGTTGAGCCCCGAGGCGCACGAGACGCTGTCGATTGCGATGAACCGCATCGGCGCGCGCTCGGATAGCGGCGAGGGCGGCGAGGACCCGGCGCGCAGCAAGCCGCGCGCCAACGGCGACAATGCGAGCTCGGCGATCAAGCAGATCGCCTCGGGGCGGTTCGGCGTCACCGCGGAGTATCTCAACGCCTGCCGCGAGATCGAGATCAAGGTCGCGCAGGGCGCCAAGCCCGGCGAGGGCGGGCAGCTGCCGGGCTTCAAGGTGACCGAGCTGATCGGCCGGCTGCGCCACGCGACGCCAGGGGTGACGCTGATCAGCCCGCCGCCGCATCACGACATCTACTCGATCGAGGATCTGGCACAGCTCATCTACGACCTCAAGCAGATCAACGAGACCGCCGGCGTCTGCGTGAAGCTGGTGTCCCGTTCCGGTATCGGCACCGTCGCCGCGGGCGTCGCCAAGGCGAAGGCGGACGCGATCCTGATCTCCGGCCATTCGGGTGGCACCGGGGCGAGCCCGCAGAGCTCGGTCAAATACGCCGGGCTGCCCTGGGAGATGGGGTTGTCCGAAGCGCACCAGGTGCTGATGCTGAATCGTCTGCGCCACCGTGTGAAGCTGCGCACCGATGGCGGCATCAAGACCGGGCGCGACGTGGTGATCGCGGCGATGCTTGGCGCCGAGGAATTCGGCATCGGCACCGCCTCGCTGGTCGCCATGGGCTGCATCATGGTGCGCCAGTGCCACTCCAATACCTGTCCGGTCGGCGTCTGCACCCAGGACGAGGCGCTGCGCGCCAAATACGACGGCACGCCGGAGAAGGTGATCAACCTGTTCTCGTTCATCGCCGAGGACGTGCGCGGCATCCTCGCCTCGCTCGGCCAGCGCCGCCTGACCGACGTGATCGGCAGGACCGACATGCTGGCCCAGGTCAGCCGCGGCTCGGATCTGCTCGACGACCTCGACCTCAATCCGCTGCTCGCCCAGGCCGACCCCGGCCAGCACGCGCGCTACTGCACGCTCGAGGGCCGCAACGAGGTGCCTGACACGCTGGATGCGCAGATGATCACCGATGCCGGGCCGCTGTTCGAGCGCGGCGAGAAGATGCAGTTGCAGTACAGCATACGCAACACGCACCGCGCGATCGGCACCCGGATGTCTTCGAAAATCGTTCGTCGCTTCGGCATGACCGGGCTGCAGGACGGCCATCTCACGGTGCGTCTGCGCGGTTCGGCCGGACAGTCGCTCGGCGCGTTCGGCGTGCGCGGGCTGAAGCTCGACGTGACGGGGGACGCCAACGATTACGTCGGCAAGGGGCTGTGCGGCGCCCGCATCGTCGTGCATCCGCCGATGTCGTCCGGGCTGGTGACGCAGGACAACGCGATCATCGGCAATACCTGCCTCTACGGCGCGACCGCCGGCAGCCTGTTCGCCGCCGGCCAGGCGGGCGAGCGCTTTGCCGTGCGCAACTCGGGGGCGGACGCCGTCGTCGAGGGCTGCGGCAGCAACGCCTGCGAATACATGACCGGCGGCACGGTGGTGATCCTCGGGCCGACCGACAGCAATTTCGGCGCCGGCTTCACCGGCGGCATGGCGTTCGTCTACGACGCCGACGACAGCTTCGTCGCCAACATCAATCCCGACACGCTGCTCTGGCAGCGCATCGCCTCGCCGCATTGGGAAGGCGTGCTGCGCGCGCTGATCGAGACGCACGCGAGCGAGACGAACAGTCGCTACGCGGCGCTGCTTCTGCACGACTGGCCTACGCTGGTCGGCAGATTCTGGCAGATCGTGCCCAAGGAATACGTGAAATATCTTGCCGAGCCGCTTAGCGAGGCTGGGGAGGCGATGCGGGCGTGAGGAAGCAAGGCCTACTTTTTTGAAAAAAAGTAGCAAAAAACTTTTGTTTGTTCTGCGCGGGCGACGCGAGCGGTGGCAGGGCGCTACGGTGGGTGCGATAAGGCCGGCCGATGCGTGTGCTCTACCACCTTCCCCTGTCTCCGCTCTCCCGAAAAGTCCGTCTCGCGCTGGCCGAGAAGCGGCTCGGCTTCGAGCTTCGCGCCGAGCGGCCCTGGCAGCGTCGCGCCGAGTTCCTCGCAGTAAGCCCGAGCGGCGCCGTGCCGACCCTGCTCGAGGAGGACGGGCTGGCGGTGCCGGATGCCGGCGTCATCTGCGAGTATCTCGAAGAAACCTATCCCGACACGCCACTGCTCGGCCGCAACCTCGCCGAGCGGATCGAGGTGCGGCGCGTCACCGCCTGGATCGACACGACGTTCGGCGTCAACGCCTCGCTGGCGCTGCTCGACGAAAAGGTGATCAAACGGCAATCGAACGGCGGCCAGCCGGAGGTCGCGCGGCTGCGCCACGGCTATGACAGCCTGCGGCGCTACCTGCCGGTGCTGAACGAACTCGCCGAGACGCGGCGCTGGCTCGGCGGCGAAACACTCTCGCTCGCCGATTTCGCCGGCGCGGCGCACCTGTCGGCACTCGATTACATCGGCGAACTCGACTGGGGCGAAATGCCGGCAATCCGGGACTGGTACGCGCGCATCAAGTCACGGCCCTGCTTCCGGCCGCTGCTCGCCGAACGCGTGCCGGGAATGACGCCGCCTGAGCATTACTCGGATCTGGATTTTTGAAGGCAAGGCAAGGCAAGGCAAGGCAAGGGGCTTTGCCCCTTGACCCCATTAAAGGCGTAGCCTTTAAAATCCATTTACTAACTCTCGTTACGTTTTCATAGTCAGGAGTTAGTTAGCAAGTTGTTTTAATGCTTCGCAAAGCAATTAAGACTTCTAGTGTCGCAGAGGAATAAATAAAATGCGGGTCTGGGGTCGCTCGACCCCAGCGTCGGGTCCCATCGCACTTGTGCGAT
>CAXTSD010000138.1:0-6522 GCA_964246775.1 uncultured Acetobacteraceae bacterium
GCGCCGAAGGCGCCGGCAGCACCCGCCAAAGCACCCGCCAAAGCTCCGGCCAAGCCCGCCGCCAAGAAGTAGGGCGTCGCGTCGGCTGATGCTGCTCTGGGTCGGGCTCGGCAATCCCGAGCCGGCGATGTCCAGGCAGCGTCACAATGTCGGCTTCATGGCGCTCGACCGGATCGCCAGTCGCCACGGGTTCTCGCCGTGGCGGCAGCGTTTCAAGGGCCTGGTCGCCGAGGGCACGGTCGGCGCGGAGCGTGTCCTGGCGCTCAAGCCGATGACCTATATGAACGACAGCGGTGCTTCGGTGCAGCCGGCGGCGGCGTTCTTCAAGCTGGCGCCGGACGCGATCACCGCCTTTCACGATGAGCTTGACCTGGTCGCCGGCAAGGTGCGGGTGAAGCGCGGTGGCGGCGCGGCGGGGCATAACGGGTTGCGCAGCATGGATCGCCTGCTCGGCACGCCGGAGTACTGGCGGGTGCGGCTCGGCATCGGACATCCCGGTTCGAAGGAGCGGGTGCTCGGGCACGTGCTCGGGGATTTCGCCAAGGTCGACGCGGCGTGGCTCGCGGCGATGCTCGACGCGGTGGCGGATGCCGCGACGCTGCTCGCCGGCGGCAAGCCGGAGGACTTCATGACGCGGGTGGCGCTGCTTACCCAGGAGAGGTAGATGGGATTCAATTGCGGCATCGTCGGGCTGCCCAATGTCGGCAAGTCGACGCTGTTCAACGCGCTGACCGCGACGGTGGCGGCGCAGGCGGCGAACTACCCGTTCTGCACCATCGAGCCGAATATCGGCCGGGTCGCGGTTCCGGACCAGCGTCTCGACCGGCTGTCGGCGATCGGCAAGTCGCAAAAGACGGTGCCGACCAGCCTTGAATTCGTCGACATCGCCGGCCTCGTGCGCGGCGCCTCGCGCGGCGAGGGGCTCGGTAACCAGTTCCTCGCCAACATACGCGAGGTGGACGCGATCATCCACGTGCTGCGCTGCTTCGAGGACGACGACGTGACGCATGTCGAGGGCAGCGTCGACCCGCTGCGCGACGCCGAGACCGTCGAGACCGAGCTGATGCTTGCCGACCTCGAGAGCCTCGAGAAACGCCTGCTCGCGGCGCAGAAGAAGGCGAGAAACGCCGAGCGCGAGGCGTTGGCCCAGGTCGCGATCATGCAGCCGATCGTCGCCGCACTTGCCGCCGGCCGCCCGGCCCGCACCGCCATCGCGCCGGGCGATGAAGCCGCGGTCGCCAAGCTGCAGCTGATGACCAGCAAGCCGGTGCTCTACGTCTGCAACGTCGAGGAGGGCGCGGCGGCGACCGGCAACGCGCAGTCCGCGCGCGTCGCGGCACAGGCGGCCCGCGAGGGCGCCGGCGTGGTGATCGTCTCGGCGGCGATCGAGGCCGAGGTCAGCCAGCTCGGGCAAGCCGACCGCCGCGAGTTCCTCGACGGGCTTGGCCTGTCCGATAGCGGCCTGGATCGGGTGATCCGCGCCGGCTACGCGCTGCTCGGCCTGGTCACGTATTTCACCTGCGGCCCCAAGGAGAGCCGCGCCTGGACGATCACAAGCGGCACCAAGGCGCCGCAGGCGGCGGCGGTGATCCACAATGATTTCGAGCGCGGCTTCATCGCCTGCGAGACCATCGCCTACGAGGATTTTGTGTCCTGCAACGGCGAGCATGGGGCCAAGGAAGCCGGCAGGATGCGGGTCGAAGGGCGCGACTACGTGGTCAAGGATGGCGACGTGCTGCTGTTTCGTTTCAACGTCTAGGTAGACACGATCAAGATCTGTCTCGAGCGAGTACGCAGACCGATTGCCCAAGATGCCCCAGCGTCTGCATCGCCGCACCACTATCCAGGATGACCGGGTGCGGTAGGGGGACGAACGGCTCGTCACCGTCTTTCAGATCGACAACAGTCAAGTCGAGGTGCTTGGCCCAGGCAACGATGGCTTGTCGCTCAATGAACGTATTCAAGGGGTGTCGTCCGTAACTTCTTTCATTCTCAATCGTGGACTTGAAGACATCCCAGTGGAAGTCCATTGCGAACTCTAGAAATGAAAAGACAATAATCCCATTGGGTTTGAGGACACGCCTGGCTTCCTCAAGGTAGAGGTAGCTTTGCTCATGACGAAGATGGGTGAGAACAGAAAAGAAGCAGATTACATCCGCGGTCTGAAAACCTTCGGCTTGCTCAAAGCGCCAGTCGTCTCGCGACACTTTCTCGCGGGCATGACTTAAGAGGAGCGGGACGATGTCGAGTCCGAGATACCTGCCGTCGAAATTGTCGCGCAATTGCAGAGCCAGTCTGCCGGCGCCACATCCGACATCAATCAGGAAGGCATCGTTCTTCAGCCCATAATGCTTAAGCATTTCTCGTTGAATGATGCCGAAAGCCTCGAACTCACCGCCTATTGCAAGCTGAAGCCCTGCTTCGCCCTGCTCCGCCTCGGCGTCGGCGACCCACTCGATGTAAGATGATCCGGTGTCAGGCTTGGTCGTCTCGTCAATCATCGAGGGCACCCTCATGATGGCCTGCCTGGCGTGGTGTTGATCCCTGACGCATCGGCCGAGTCCACGCAAGGGATCCGCGGCTACCATCTCTCCTGGCCCTTGCGATGCGATGCGGAACATCAGCGCTGTCTCGCCGTCCTGCTTTCCGCTTCCACGCATGCAAGCTATCCTGCCCGAGCCATGAACGTGCAGCCCGACATCGCCGCCGCCGAACTTCGCCGCCTGGCCGAGGCAGCCCGCGGCGCGTCGCGCGCTCTGGCCCGGACCGATGCCGCCGCCCGCAACGAAGGGCTGCAGGCCATGGCGGCGGCGCTCAGGGAGGGAGCCGAGCCGATCCTGGCGGCCAATGCGGCGGACCTTGCCGAGTTCACCGGCAGCGACGCGTTTGCCGACCGGCTGACGCTGAACCCGGCGCGGCTCGCCGCGATGGCGGCCGGGCTTGACGAGATCGCGGCGTTGCCGGACCCGCTGTCGCGCACCCTGGCGGAATGGCAGCGCCCGAACGGGCTCTCCATCCGGCGAGTCGCGGCGCCGATCGGCGTCATCGGGATGATTTACGAGAGCCGGCCGAATGTCGGCGCCGACGCGGCGGGGATCTGCCTCAAATCGGGCAATGCGGTGATTCTGCGCGGCGGCTCGGATAGCGCGCGCTCGGCTGGCGCGATCCATGCGGCGCTCGCCGCCGGGCTGGCCCGGGCCGGGCTGCCGGAGGCGGCGGTGCAGGTGGTGCCGGGGAGCGACCGCGCCTATGTCGCGGCGATGCTGGCGGCGTCCGGCCTGATCGACCTGATCATTCCGCGCGGCGGCCGCTCGCTGGTCGAGCGGGTGCAGGCGGAGGCGCGGGTGCCGGTGCTGGCGCATGCCGAGGGGCTCTGCCACAGCTACGTGCACGCGGCCGCCGATCCGGCGATGGCGCGCGCGATCGTGCGCAACGCCAAGCTGCGCCGGCCCGGCATCTGCGGCGCCACCGAGACGCTGCTGATCGACAGCAGGGTCGCGGCCTCGCTGCTGCCGCTGATCGTCGCCGACCTGCGCGAGGCGGGTTGCGACTTCCGGGCGGATGATCGGGCGCGAAAGATCGTGCCCGAGCTGCCGGCGGCGAGCGAGGCGGATTTCGCCACCGAGTGGCTGGCACCGGTGCTGTCGATTGCGGTGGTGGACGGCATCGAGGCGGCGCTCGCCCATATCGAGCGTTTCGGCAGCGAGCACACTGAGGCGATCATCACCGACGACGCCGATGCCGCCGAGCGGTTCCTGCGCGAGACCGGCAGCGCGGTCGCCCTATGGAACGCCTCGACGCAGTTTTGCGACGGCGGCGAGTTCGGCTTCGGCGCCGAGATCGGCATCGCGACGGGACGCATCCACGCGCGCGGGCCGGTCGGCGTCGAGCAGTTGACGACGTTCCGCTACCTCGTCGAGGGTAACGGGCAGGTCCGGCCATAGCGTCGCGAAGAACGGGGCCGCGTTGAGCCCGTCGCGCTTTGGCGACCGGCGACGCATGCGGGTCGGGCTGCTCGGCGGCTCGTTCAACCCCGCCCATGCCGGGCATCTGCACATCGCGCGGCTGGCGCTGGCGCGCCTCGGGCTCGATCAGGTCTGGCTGCTGGTCTCGCCCGGCAATCCGCTCAAGGAGGCGCAGGGCATGGCGCCGCTGCCCGAGCGCCTCGCCTCGGCGGCCGCTGTCTCCGATGGCAGGCGGATCGTCGCCACCGACATCGAGCAGCGTCTCTGCACGCGCTACACCCTCGACACGCTGCGCGCCCTGCGCCGGCTGTTCCCCGGCGTGCGCTTCGTCTGGTTGATGGGGGCGGACAACCTGCGGCAGTTGCCGCGCTGGCGCGGCTGGCTCACGATCGCGCGCACGATGCCGTTCGCGGTCCTGCCGCGGCCGGGCTACAACGCCTCGGCGCTGTTCGGCCAGGCCGCGACGCGGCTCTGCCGGGCGCGTCGGCCGGCCAGGGTGGCGGCGATGCTGGCGGAGTGCGCGCCGCCGGCCTGGCTGTTCCTGCCGGCGCGGCAGGATGCCTCGTCGGCGACCGCCTTGCGGGACAGGGCGGCGGCGTCTACGTCGGCAGGCCAGAGGCAGCGCCAAAGCCGGCAGTGCCAAAGCCGGCAGTAAAGGACGACGACGATCGCGAGGAAACCCCCAGCCGAGAGCGCCAGCAAGCTCGCCCGCGGCCCCGGCGAGACAGCGCGTCGCCCGACCCGCACCGCGGCGACGCTCGCCGAAGCCGCCAAGACCGCCGGCACGCCGCGCAAGAAGGCCGCCGCCGCCGGACCGCGCAGCAAGCAAAAGCGCGAGACGCCGGTGGAGACCTCCCGGCTCGATCAGATGCAGGCGGTCATCGTCGCCAGCCTCGAGGATGACAAGGCCGAGGCGGTGATCGCGCTCGACCTCGCCGGCCGCGCCTCGTTCGCCGACCGCATGGTGGTCGCGACCGGCCTCGCCGACCGGCAGATCAGCGCCATGGCGACGCATCTCGAGCAGAAGCTGGCGGAGATCGGCGTCCGTCGCATCCAGATCGAAGGCCTCGGCGGCTCCGACTGGGTGCTGATCGATACCGGCGACATCGTCGTTCACCTGTTCAAGCCCGAGGCGCGCTCGCTCTACGCGCTCGAAAAGATGTGGGGTCCGGAACTCGACGAGCTCGATGAGCGCCGTGACGAGGAACAAGGCGAGGCCGGCGCCGAGTGATGCGCCTGCTCGCCGTCGGCCGGTTGCGCACCGGACCGGAGGCCGAGCTCTACGCCCGCTACGCCGCCCGCCTGCGCCCGCCGCTCAGCCTCACCGAAGTGCCGGAAGCGCGCGGCAGCGTGGCCGAGATACGCCGGCGCGAAAGCGCGTCCCTGCTCGCCGCCTTGCCCGCCAATGGGCGCGCCATACCGCTTGACCTCGGTGGCGCCACGCTCACCAGCGAGGCGTTGGCCGAGCTGCTGCGGCGCTGGCTCGCCTCCGGCCGCGAGCCGTGCTTCCTGATCGGCGGCGCCGAGGGCCACGACGCGGCCGTGCTGGCGCGCGCCGACGCGGTGCTGTCGCTCGGATCGTTGACCTGGCCGCACAAGCTGGCGCGGGTGATGTTGACCGAGCAGTTGTTCCGGGCGCAGGCGATCCTGGCCGGGCACCCTTATCATCGGGGAGCCCGGCCGCGGGTTTGACAAAGGCCGGGCGAGCCCTCGCGTCTGGGTCTCAGCTTCGGATCAGCTTGACCTTCCTGCCCTCGACGCCGAGGGCGATGCGGCCCTGCTTGAGCGCCAGCGCGTCGACGCCGAACATCTCGCGGCGCCAGCCGGACAATGCTGCGATGTCGGGGCTGTCTTCGCCGGCAAGGCGATCGATATCCTCGGAGGAGGCGAGCAACTTGGGGGCGACGTTGTGGGCCTCGCTCTTGGCGGCGAGCAGCACTTTCAGCAGCGAGACGAGGGCGGGAGACGGGCGCGGGCCGTCCTTGCCGCGCGGCGGCGCGGGAAGCTGATCTTCCAGCAGGGCGCCCGCCTCGGCGATGGCGGCGAGCAGCCCGGTGCCCGACCTGCCTTCGGCAAAGCCGCGGCCGACGCCGCGTATGCGGGCGAGGGACGCGGTGTCGGCGGGAGCAGTGGCGGCGATCTCGAGCAGCGACTCGTCCTTGACCAGGCGCTGGCGCGGGATGTTGACGCGTTGCGCCTCGCGCTCGCGAAACGCGGCGATCGCGCGCAATGTGGCGAGCATGCGACGGTTGTTGGTGCGCGGGCGCAGGCGCTCCCACATCGTGTCCGGATCGGGGCGGTAGGTGGCCGGCTCGGCGAGCACCGCCATCTCCTCGGCCACCCAAGCGTCGCGCCCCTCGCTGGCGAGGCGATCGATCAGCGCCGTGTAGACGGCGCGCAAAAAAGTGACATCGGCGGCGGCATAGGCGATCTGCGCCGCCGAGAGCGGCCGGGCCGACCAATCCGAGAAGCGGTGCGCCTTGTCGATCTGGCCACCGGTGAGCGAGGCGACGAGCTGCTCGTAGCCGACCTGGTCGCCGAAGCCGGCGACCATCGC
>CAXTSD010000139.1:0-6502 GCA_964246775.1 uncultured Acetobacteraceae bacterium
CGTAGACCACCTCCGCGGGGACCACGCCGGCGCGGGCGAACTCGTACTGGGGGAGCGGCCGCCCCTCGCGCCCGACCCGCACGGCGTGCGCGGCGGGGCACGGGGCGACGAGCCGATCGCCCGAGGCGCCGCCGTTATCCTCCGGCCGCACCGCGCGCGGGCTCGCCGCCTCGACGTCGCGACGCGCGATCCAGCCGGCGCGCAGCGGCGCGAGACCGGCGGCGAGATCGATCGTGACCGCGGGATCGGTGTAGGGTCCCGACGTGTCATAGACCCGCACCGGCGGCTCGGTCGCACTCGGGTCGAGCGCGATCAGGCGGTGCGGCACCAGTATGTCCGGCCGGCAGGCCGGCGAAGAATACGCCTTGGCCGAGCCGGTCACCGGGCCGGTGGTGACGCGGCCGGGGTCGCGGGATGTCTGCTGGTAGGTCATCGGAACGACTCCTCTTGAGGGAGGAGCCGGCCCCGCGCCTCGGCGCGAACCCTCCGTCCCTCCGCCGGTACGAACCGGATCAGGTGAAAGGGTCGCCGCGCCGGGATCATCCCGCGATCGGCCTCTCAGCCCCCTGCCGGAGCTCCCCTCGGTAGACGCACTGTCAGCGCGGCGGTGCCGGGCTGTCAATCGTTCATCCGGTGCTCAACCGTGCAGCATCGCCCCGAGCGGCCGGCCGCCGAACAGGTGCACGTGAAAGTGCGCGACCTCCTGGCCGCCATGCACGCCCATGTTGGCGAGCACGCGATAGCCCGGCTGCTCGAGCCCGAGCGCCTCGGCCACCCGCCCGACGGCGCGAAAGAAGCCGGCGATCTCGTCGGCCGACGCCTCGCGGGTGAAATCGGCGAGCGACACGTAGCGGCCGCGCGGGATCACCAGCACGTGCACCGGCGCCTGCGGCGCGATGTCGTGGAACGCCACCGCCCATTCGTCCTCGAACACGCGGCGCGAGGGGATCTCGCCGCGCAGCAGGCGGGCGAAGATGTTGGCGTCGTCGTAGGGATCGAGCGCGTTGATGGGCATGGATCATACTCCGGGCCGTGCTCAAGGTATCTTGGTCGTGCGCAGCCCGAAGGCGAGCGGCAGCGAGCGCGCCCGCGACGCCTTTTCGGCAATGCCGCTCACCCCCTCGCGACGCTCTAGCTCGGCCCAGACCTCGACCGGACGCACGCCGGCGGCGACCCACAGCACCAGCATGTGATACAGCACGTCGGCGCTTTCCGAGACCAGCGCCTCGGCGTTGCCGGCGACCGCCTCGATCAGGCACTCGACCGCCTCCTCGCCGAATTTCTGCGCCACCTTGGCGACGCCGCGCGACAGCAGCCGCGCCGAGTGACTGACCTCTGGGGACGCGGCTCGGCGCTCCAGCACCACGGCGAACAGCCGGTCGAGCACATCCGGCGTCAGCTCACTCACGGGCCTGCCGGCCAGCTTCTTGCCGCCGGACTTGCTCGCCAGCGGCCGCTTGCCCGGCTTTATCATCTTGGCCATCGCGCCGCCCTCAGGGTGGCAGGCGGCGCGGGCGTCGCACCGGCAGACCGGCTTCTTCGAGCGCCGCCTTCACGGCATCCACGGAGAACCTGCCGAAATGGAACACGCTCGCCGCCAGCAATCCGGTCGCGCCGGACGCTGCGCCCTCGACGAAGTGGGCGAGCGTGCCGACGCCGCCGGACGCCACCACCGGCAGCCGCACCGCGGCACAGGCGGCTCGCAGCAACGCCAGGTCGAAGCCCTGGCCGGTGCCGTCGCGGTCCATGCTGGTCAGCAGTATCTCGCCCGCGCCTTGCTCCGCCATCCGGCGGCACCAGGCGATCGCGTCCATGCCGGTGGCCTGCCGCCCGCCATGCGTGAACACCTGCCAGCCCGAGCCGTCCGCCGTCCGGCGCGCATCGACGGCGACGACGACGCACTGGCTGCCGAACTTCCGCGCCGCCTCGCCCACCAGTTCGGGCCGCGCCACCGCCGCCGAGTTGATGCTGCACTTGTCGGCGCCGGCCAGCAGCAGGCGACGCATGTCCTCGGTCGAGCGGACGCCGCCGCCGACGGTGAGCGGCAGGAAGACGCGCGAGGCGGTGCGGTGCACGACGTCGAGTATGGTGTCGCGGTTCTCGTGGCTCGCGGTGATGTCGAGAAAGGTCAGCTCGTCGGCACCCGCCGCGTCGTACAACGCCGCCTGCTCCACCGGATCGCCGGCATCGCGCAGGGCGACGAAGTTCACCCCCTTGACGACGCGGCCGTCCTTCACGTCGAGGCAGGGTATCACGCGCAGCTTGAGCAAGACGACCGGGCCTCCTTGGCGGCAACGGTTAGACCGACTGCCCACGCCGGTTGCAAGAGCGGTGCGCCGGGACCGGCGGATGGCGCCTGAAACAGCTCGCGGCGGCGGCGGCCGGCCCGACAATCCGCTGTCCTGCGCCGGGCGGAATGATCTAATGTCTCGGGGCAGTCCATGGGAGGACGCCCGATGCCCGATCTGGTCACCGCTACCGACGAGACCGACGCCTACAGCCTGCCGCTTGATGCGCTTGATCCATCGCAGCCGATACTGTTCCAGGAGGACAGGATCTGGCCGTATTTCGAGCGCCTGCGACGCGAGGCGCCGGTGCACTACTGCCGCGACAGCCGGTTTGGCCCGTACTGGTCGATCAGCCGCTACAAGGACATCCTGCAGGTGGAGGCGAACACCGCGGCGTTCTCCTCCGATGTCAGCGTCGGCGGCATCACCCTGCGCGACCAGCTGCCCGAGTTCACCATGCCGATGTTCATCGCCATGGACCCGCCGAGGCACGAGTCGCAGCGCGGCGCGGTCAGCCCGATGTTCACCGCCGCCAACCTCGCAACGCTCGAGCAGAGCATACGCGGCCGCGCCGCCGACGTGCTGGACCGGCTGCCGATCGGCGAGACCTTCGACTGGGTGGACCGGGTCGCGATCGAGCTGACGACGCAGATGCTGGCGATCCTGTTCGACTTTCCTTGGGCGGAGCGCCGTCGCCTCACCCGCTGGTCCGACGCCGCCACCGCCGATCCGTCCGACCCCGCCTCAGGCATCTGCGAATCGGAGGAGACCAGGCAGGCGGAGCTGCGGGACTGCCTGGAGGCGTTCACCGTGTTGTGGAACGAGCGCGTCAACGCGCCGCCGCGCCCCGACCTGATCTCGATGCTGGCGCATGCCGAGGCGACGCGCGACATGCAGCCGATGGAGTACCTCGGCAACATCGTGCTGCTGATCGTCGGCGGCAACGACACCACGCGCAACTCGATGAGCGGCGGCCTGGTGGCGCTATCCGAGAACCCCAGCGAGTACCAGAAGCTGCGCGCCGACCCGTCGCTGGTCGCCTCGATGGTGCCGGAGATCATCCGCTGGCAGACGCCGCTCGCCCACATGCGACGCACGGCGACGCGCGATATCGAGTTCGGCGGCCAGCAGATACGCAAGGGCGACCGGGTCGCGCTGTGGTATGTGTCCGGCAACCGCGACGAGGACGCGATCGAGGATGCCGGCCGCTTCATCATCGACCGCGCCAAGCCGAAGAAGCACCTGTCGTTCGGCTTCGGCATACACCGTTGCGTCGGCGAGAGGCTGGCCGAGATGCAACTCCGCGTCGTCTGGGAGGAAATCCTGCGTCGGTTCGGCGAGATCGAGGTCGTCGGTGAGCCCCACCGGGTGTATTCGTGCTTCGTCAAAGGCTACGACAGGCTGCCGGTTCGCATCAGGGCGCGGGCGTAGGCAAGTCAAGGCAAGGGGCTTTGCCCCTTGAACCCCATCAAAGGCGGAGCCTTTGAAATCCATTTATTAGTAATACAAACAAGTGACGATTCGCTGAATAGGAGAAAGGATTTTATAAAAAAAGCTTTTTGGTTCTTTTCCTCGAAAAAGAACCGCTTCCTTCCTACCTAAACCGTCCGGCAAAACGCGATAATGCGCTCGCAGGCGCGCGTGAGCGTGCCGTCGTCGGCCGCGCAACTCAGCCGGACGTGCGGGCTCATGCCGAACGCCGCCCCCGGCACGACGGCGACCTTCGCCTCCTCGAGCAGAGCGCGGGCGAAGTCCTCGTCGCTGGCAAGACGGCCGCCGAGGCAGGCGGAGATTTCGGGGTAGACGTAGAACGCCGCTTCGGGGCGGTGGCAGCGCAGGTTGGGGATCGTTCCGAGCGCGCCGTGGACGAGGTCGCGGCGGCGGCGGTAGGCGTCGCGCATGGCGAGCACCTGCTCGTCCGGGCCGTCGAGCGCCGCGGCGACGGCGGCCTGGGCGGGCGTGTTGATGCCGCCGGTGGCGTGGCCCTGCAGCCTGCCCATTGCGCGTATCAGGTCGCGCGGACCGCCGCCCCAGCCGACGCGCCAGCCGGTCATCGCGTAGGTCTTCGACGCGCCGCGCAGGGTGAGGGTGCGGTCGGCGAGGCGCGGTTCCACCTCGGCGATGGTGGCGTGCGGCGACCCGTCATGGATGAGGCGGCAATAGATGTCGTCCGACAGGATCCAGCATTGCGGATGGCGCAGCAGGATTTCGGCGAGGGTGGCGAGCTCGGCGCGGCTGAGCACGGCCCCGGTCGGGTTGTTCGGAAAGTTCAGCACGACCCAGCGCGTGCGCGGGGTGATCGCCTGATCGAGGGCGTCGGGGCTAGGCTTGAAGCCGGCGGCTTGCGGGCAGTCGAGGAACACCGCATGGCCGCCGGCGAGCGAGGCGATCAGCGGATAGGCGTTCCAGTACGGCGCCGGCACGACCACCTCGTCGCCGGGCCCGACCGTGGCCATCAGCGCGTTGAACACGATCTGTCGGCCGCCATTGCCGACGATGATTTCGTCGGTGGCGAACTCAAGGCCGGCGCGGGCGAAATCGCGGATGATCGCGGCCTTGAGCGCCGGCAGGCCATCGAGCGGCGGATATTTGGTGCGGCCCTCGAGGGCGGCGGCGAGGGCGGCGGCGATGGCGTGCGGCGGCGTCGGGAAATCAGGCTCGCCGAGGCTCAGGGAGAGTACGTCCACTCCGTCGGCGCGCATCGCTCGGGCGCGCGCCGCAATCGCCATTGAGGCTGCCATCGGCGCGCGGGCGAGGCGCGCCGCGAAGCCGGGCCTGGTCACGCCCCTCCTCTCAAGCGTGGCTGCGCTCGATGCCCGCCTCTCTGCTCAAGCGAGGCCGGCACAGAAGCGCTGGATGCGGGTGCAGGCCTCGCGCAGGCTGTCGGTGTCGGTCGCGTAGCTGATGCGGAAGTGGCCGGGATAGACGAAGGCGGCACCGTGCACTGTGGCGACCCCCTCCTCCTCGAGCAGCGCGATCACGAAGCTCTCGTCGTCGGCGATCGCCGCCCCGCCTTTCGAGGTCTTGCCGATGCAGCCCTGCATCGAGGGGAACACGTAGAACGCGCCCTCGGGCTTGTGGCAATACAGACCCGGCGTCGCGTTCAGCATGCCGACGACGAGGTCGCGGCGGGCGCGGTAGACCGCCACCATCTCGGCGATCGTGTCCTGCTGGCCGGACAGCGCCGCGAGCGCCGCCGCCTGGCCGATCGACGAGGTGTTCGAGGTCGACTGGCTCTGCAGCTTGTCGAGTGCCCGGATCAGGTGTTGCGGCGCGCCGGCGAAACCGATGCGCCAGCCGGTCATCGCATACGCCTTCGAGCAGCCGTTCATCGTCACCGTGCGGCCGCGCAGGCGCGGCTCGACCTCGACGACCGTTGCGAACCTGAAATCGTCATAGACGAGCTTCTCGTAGATGTCGTCGGTCAGTATCCAGATGTCGGGATGGGCCAGCAGCACGTCGCAGAGCGGCCGCAGCTCGGCCGCCGAATAGGCGGCGCCAGTCGGATTGTTCGGGCTGTTGAGGAATACCCATTTGGTGCGCGGCGTGATCGCCGCCTCGAGGTCCTCCGCGCGCAGCTTGAAGCCGTTGTTCTGGCTGCACGGCACGATGACCGGCGTGCCGTCGGCCAGCGCGACAATGTCCGGGTAGCTGACCCAGCACGGGCTCGGGATGATCGCCTCGTCGCCGACATCCAGCGTCGCCACCATGGCGTTGTAGATCACCTGCTTGCCGCCGGTCGACACGATGATCTCTTCCGGCGTGTAGTCGAGCCGGTTGTCGCGGCGAAACTTCTCGGCGACCGCGCGGCGCAGCGCCAGGGTGCCGGCAACGTCGGTGTATTTCGTCTCGCCCGCTTCGATGGCGCGTATCGCCGCCTGCTTCACGTTGTCCGGCGTGTCGAAATCCGGCTCGCCGGCGGACAGGCTTATCACGTCGCGACCGGCCGCCTTGAGCGCGCGCGCCTTGGTCGAGATCGCGATGGTCTGGCTCGGGCTGATCTTGTTCAGCCGGTTGGCGATGAGCTGCATGTCACGTCCTGGGCACGTCCCGCGGGAGCGCCGAGCCTAGCCATCACGTCCTCGTGCGGCAACCTGACGCGAGACGGGGGGAGAGGCTGACGCCCGCCTCTCCCGGCGCCCGCCTACTGCCCGGGGGCGCCGACGCTGCCGTTGCCGGCGGGGCCGGCGCCGGTCGAACCGACGCCATTGCCC
>CAXTSD010000140.1:0-6463 GCA_964246775.1 uncultured Acetobacteraceae bacterium
CGGGTCCCATCGCACTCGTGCGATGGGTGCCCGTCCAGGGCAGAGCCCTGGCCTTTCTTGCACTTGCCTCAACCCTACCCCGCCGCCACCCGATCCTCGGAGTTCACCCCGAGCTGCTTGAGCTTGCGGTGCAGCGCCGAGCGTTCCATGCCGACGAAGCCGGCGGTGCGCGAGATGTTGCCGCCGAAGCGCAGCAGCTGCGCCTGCAGGTACTGGGTCTCGAACAGGTCGCGCGCCTCGCGCAGCGGCAGCGCCATGATGTCTGCCGTCGGGTCGAAATTGAGCAGCGCCGGGGCGCCCTGCCCGATCTCAGGCGGCAGCATGTCGGCGCGTATCGGCTCGCTGGCGCCACCCGGCGCCATGATCATCAGCCAGTCCATCGTGTTGCGCAGCTGGCGGACATTGCCTGGCCAGTCATAGGATTGCAGCGCCGTCAGAGCGTCGGCGGAAAGGTCGCGGCCCGGCATGCCGGAGCTGTCGGCCGAGCGGGCGAGGAACAGCCGGGCGAGCTCGGGCACGTCGTCGCGGCGCTCCTTGAGGCTCGGGATGCGCAGCGGCACCACCGCGAGGCGGTAGTACAGATCCTCGCGGAACCGCCCGGCCGCGATCTCCGCCTGCAGGTCGCGGTTGGTGGTGGCGAGCACCCGCACGTCGACCTTCACCCGGGTCGAGCCGCCGATCCGCTCGAACGTCTGGTCCTGCAGGGCGCGGACGATCTTGCCCTGCGTCTCGAGCGGCATGTCCGAGACCTCGTCGAGCAGCAGCGTGCCGGTATGCGCACGCTCCAGCACGCCGGCCCGCCGCGGCGCCGCCGCCGGATCGGCGCCGCTCTCGACGCCGAACAGCTCCTCCTCGAAGCGGCCGGGATTGAGCGTCGCGCAGTTCAGCGCCACGAACGGCCCCTCGGCGCGCCGCGAGCGGGCGTGGATCATCCTTGCCGCCACCTCCTTGCCGCTGCCAGCCGAGCCGGTGATCAGCACCCGCGAGCCGGTCGGCGCCACGCGCTCGACGGCGGAGCGCACCTGGTTGATGCCCTGGCTGTCGCCGGACAGCGTGCTCTCCTGGCCGGTGCGCAGCTTGAGCTCGCGGTTCTCCTCGGCGAGCCGCGACGCCTCGAGCGCCCGGCGCACGACGTGCAGCAGGCGGTCGGACTTGAACGGCTTCTCGATGAAGTCGTAGGCGCCGTGCTGGATGGCGGCGACCGCGGTCTCGATGGTGCCGTGGCCGGAGATCATCACCGCCGGCACGGCCGGCTCCTCGCGATACAGCGTCTGCAGGATGCCGAGCCCGTCGAGCTTGCTGTTCTGCAGCCAGACGTCGAGCACGATCAGCGACGGCCGGCGCGCCCGGAAGGCGGCGATCGCGCCGTCGGCATCGCCGGCCTGCCTGGTCTCGTATCCCTCGTCGCGCAGAATGCCGTCGATCAGCAGCCTGATGTCAGGCTCGTCGTCGACGATCAGGATTTCATGCGCCATCGGCTATCCTTAAGGGCAGGACAAGGGTCGCGACCGCTCCCGCGGCGCCCGCTCGGTCATCCAGGGTCACGACGCCCCCATGGTCCTCCATGATCTTCTTGACGATGGCAAGCCCGAGGCCGGTGCCTTTCGGTTTATGGGTGACGTAGGGCTCGGTCAAACGGGCGCGATCGTGCTCGGGCAGGCCGATGCCGTCATCGGTCACGGCGACACGCACCTCGGCGTCGTCGGCGACGACCGAGAGCGCGATGTGGCCGGCGAGCGCGCCCTGCCCGTCCGGCGTCTGGGCGCGCCGCATGGCGACCGAGTCGGCGGCGTTCTGCAGCAGGTTGGTGAGCGCCTGGCCGAGCAGGCGGCGGTCGCAAGGCGCCGTCGGGCCCTGATCCGGGATCGCGGTGGTCCAGCCGATCTCGGGATGCGCGGTGCGCTGCAGGATCAGCGCCTCGCGGGCGATGCGGCCGACGTCCTCCGGGCGGATCACCGGCTGCGGCATGCGGGCGAAGGCGGAGAACTCGTCGACCATGCGGCCGATGTCGCCGACATGGCGCACGATCGTGTCGGCGCACTGGCTGAACGTCTCCGGGTCGGAGGTAATTTCTTTCAGGAACTTGCGCTTGAGGCGCTCGGCTGAGAGCTGGATCGGGGTCAGCGGGTTCTTGATCTCGTGCGCGATGCGGCGCGCGACGTCGGCCCAGGCGGCCTTGCGCTGGGCCGATTGCAGCTCGGTGATGTCGTCGAAGGTGACGACGAAGCCCGCCGCCCGGCCGGCGATGAGCTCCGGCCCGATGCGCACCAGCAGCGTGCGGCGCCGGTTCTGCGGGCCGATCTGCACCTCGCCGACGCGCGGCCGCTCCGGGCTGTGCAGCGCCTGGCCGAGCAACGGCGCGAACTCCGGCACGATGCCTGACAGCGTTTGACCGGTGAGGCCCAGCAGGTCGGCGCCGACGAGCTCGCTCGCCGCGCGGTTCGGCAGCTCGACGCGGCCCTCGGCGTCAAGCCCGACGACGCCGGCCGAGACGCCGGCGAGCACCGTCTCGGTAAAGCGCCGGCGCTCGTCGATCTGGCTGTAGGCGTCCATCAGCTCGGCGCGCTGCGAATACAGCTGGCCGGTCATCCGGTTGAAGGCGCGCGACAGCCCGGCGACCTCGTCCTCAGAGCGCGCCTCCGGCACGCGGACGGAAAAGTCGCCCGCCCGCACCCGCTCGGCCGCCCCGATCAGCCGACCGACCGGGCGGGCGATCTGGTTCGCGATCACGAGGCCGATCAGCACCGCGGCGAACAGCACCAGCAGAGCGACCAGGCCGAAGATCAGCACCAGCGTCACCTGCAGCCCGGAGCGGTTCTGGTCGAGCCGCTCGTACTCGGCGACCGCCTCCTCGTTGCGCTGCATGTGGTCGAGGATGCGCGGATCGACCGGGCGCTCGATCATCAGCATCAGCGTCGGCATGGCGTCGATCTGCGCCAGCGCCCGCACCTCGGTGTCGCTGTCGTTGCCGAGCACCGCCGCGTCGCCGGAACGCGCCTGGTCGATCGCGCCGGCCGGGATCGAGCCGAGGCCGAGCGGCGCCATCACGCCGGACGAGGCGATCACCTGGTTGCTGACCGGCTCGAAGATGATCGCCGCGTCAAGGCCGCGCAGCGCCGTCTGCGTCGCCAGGATCTGGCCGAAGGCGTCCGGATCGCCGGCCAGGATGCGCCCGGCATTGGCGAGGTCGTTGCTCATGCCAAGCGCGTCGGCGCGTATGTTGTTGCGGTGCTCCTCGACATAGCCCTGGCTCGCCTGCAGGCTTTGCTCGAGCGCGGTGCGCACCCGGTCGTTGAACCAGGTCTGCACGCCGAGGTCGAAGAACACGGTCGAGAAGATCGCAACCACGATCGCCGGCGTCACCGCGACGACGCTGAACAGCAGCACCAGGCGCACATGCAGCCGCGACCCGGCCGAGCCGCGACGCCGCTCGACCCAGACGCGGGTGAGCCGGCCGGCGAGCACGGCGCCGAGCAGCAGCAGCACCACGAGGTTCGCCAGCACCAGCCCGAACACTAGGTTGGTGCGCACCGACAGATGCACGCCGCCCGCCAGCACCACGAAGGTGCCGATGCCGAGCAGCAGCGCGATGGCGGCGAGCAGCAACGTCGCGAACTTGCCAAGCATGATGTCGGCAACCCGCCGCCCACGCGAAACCTCGCGGCCAGCGGCCCGGCGGGGCTGGATCACGTTCATCGGGGGGCTGACGTGAGGCAAGGGCAAGGCAAGGCAAGGGGCTTTGCCCCTTGACCCCATTGGGGCCTTAGGCCCCAAACCCCGTTTATTAAAGTCTTGCCAGACACTTAGCTATGCCTTTGCGCGTCAGCGCTGAATCGGGATCCAAGGGCCCACTGGCCCTTGGCGGGTCAAGGGCAGAGCCCTTGCCTTGCCTTCTCTTGCCTCGCTTTGCCTTACCCGACCCCCCGCATAACCGGAATATCGAGGTCGCGTATTTTCTTGCGCAGCGTGTTGCGGTTCAGCCCGAGCATCGCCGCCGCCTTGATCTGGTTGCCGCGCGTCGAGGCGAGCGTCATCGAGATCAGCGGCCGCTCCACCTCGGCCATCACCTGGTCGTAGATGTCGCGCATCGGCATGCCGTCGCGGCCGGCGGCGAGGAACTGGCGGATGTGGCGCTCGACCGCCTCAGCGAGCCGTTCGGGCGGGCCGTCCGCCGCCTCGTCATCGATGCGCGAGACCGGGTCGGCGAGCTCGGCCGCGATCACCTCGGCGGTGATCACCTCCTGGGGGTAAAGCGCGGCGAGGCGCTGCATCAGGTTCTCGAGCTCGCGCACGTTGCCTGGCCAGCGGTGCTGGCGCAGCGCGTCCGTCGCCTCCTGGTCGAGCGTTTTCGCCGACAGCCCCTGCTCGCGGGCGCGCTCGAGAAAGTGCCTGGCGAGGACGGGAATGTCCTCGGCGCGCTCGCGCAGCGGCGGCAGGCGGATCGGCACGACGCAAAGTCGGTAGAACAAATCCTCGCGGAACTGTCCGGAGCGTATCGCCTGCTTGAGGTCGCGATGCGTCGCGGCGACGATGCGCACGTTGGCCTTGATCGGCTGGCGGCCGCCGACCGAGGTGTACTCGCCCTCCTGCAGCACCCGCAGCAGCCGGGTCTGCGCCTCGGCCGGCATGTCGCCGATCTCGTCGAGGAACAGCGTGCCGCCGGCGGCCTGCTCGAAGCGGCCGGGGCTGCGGTTGTGCGCGCCGGTGAAGGCGCCGCGCTCGTGGCCGAACAGCTCGCTCTCGATCAGCTCGCGCGGGATCGCCGCCATGTTGATGGCTACGAACGGCCCGGCCCGGCGGCGGCCGTAATCGTGCAGGGCGCGCGCGACCAGCTCCTTGCCGGTGCCGCTCTCGCCATGCACCATCACCGTGAGGTCCGCCGTCGTGAGGCGGGCGATGGTGCGATAGATCTCCTGCATGGCGACCGAGCGGCCGATCAGCGGCAGCCGCTCCTCGGTGTCGCGCGCCTCGGCGGGCACGCTCGGCACCGGCGCCGGCGCCGCCAGCGCGCGCGCGACCACCGCCAGCAATTCCTTCAAATCAAACGGCTTGGGCAGGTATTCGAAGGCGCCGCGCTGGGCCGCCTTGACGGCGGTGATCAGCGTCGATTGCGCGCTCATCACGACGACGCGCAATTCGGGGCGGACGCGGCGTATGCGCGGCACGAGGTCAAGGCCGTTCTCGTCCGGCATCACGACGTCGGTGATGACGAGGTCGCCCTCGCCGTCCTCGACCCAGCGCCACAGCGTCGCCGCGTTGCCGGTGGAGCGCACCTGATAGCCGGAGCGGCCGAGCGCCTGGGTCAGCACGGTGCGTATGGAACGATCGTCATCGGCGATCAGCACGGTCGGCAGCGTTGTCATGTGGTCTCCGACCAGCCGGCACGCCGGCTTGCTGCGTTGGCTGTCTCTGTTTGAGGCGAGATGTCAGGCGGGCGGCTCGAACACCGGCGTATCGACGTCGCTGCTGTCCTCCACCATCACCGGCAGGTGCAGGCGGAACTCGGTGCGCCCGGGCCGGGTGTCGACCTCGATCAGGCCGCCATGATCGCCGACGATCTTCGCGACCAAAGCGAGGCCGAGGCCGCTGCCGGACGGCTTGTTGGTGACGAACGGATCGAACAGGCCCTGCTTCATGTCGTCCGGAATGCCCGGCCCGTTATCGCGCACGATGACCACCAGCGGCAGGTGCACGCGTTGGGCGGCGCCCGGCACGGCGAGACGCACGCCGTAGTGAAAGCCGGTACAGAGCGTGATCTCGCCGGACAGCACATCGCCCTCGGTGATCGCCTCGGCGGCGTTCTTGACCAGGTTCAGCACGACCTGCACCAGCTGGTCGCGATTGCCCCAGACCGGCGGCAGCGACGGGTCGTAGGATTCCGTCACCCGCAGATGCGCCGCGAACCCGCTCTGCGCCAGCTTGCGCACGTGGCCAAGTACGCGATGGATGTTGACCGCCCGACGCTCGATCGGCTTCTCGCCGAACGCCTCCATGCGATCGACCAGGCCGCGTATGCGGTCGGCCTCGTCGCGTATCAGCTCGGCGAGCTCGCGGTCGCCGGGCGAGACGGTGTTCTCGAGCAATTGGGCGGCGCCGCGTATGCCGGAGAGCGGGTTCTTCACCTCGTGCGCCAGGATCGCCGCCATCCCGGCGACCGAGCGGGCGGCGGCGCGGAAGCTGGTCTGCCGATCGAGCGCGCGGGCGGCGGCGTTGTCGGTGAAGCTGAGCAGCACCGCGCCCGGCTCCTCGGGCACGATCGCGCCCTGCACCGTGACCCCGGTCTTGTGCAGGCGCGGGCTTTCGAGGGTGAGGTCATACTCGCTGATCGTCACGTCGTGGCGTCGCACCTGCTCGATGAGCAGGAATAGCGGGCTGTCCGCCGGCACCAGCTCGTCGAGGGTGAGATAGCGGAGCTGCGACAGCGACAGCCCGAAAAATTGCTCGGCGGCAGGGTTCGCGAAAG
>CAXTSD010000141.1:0-4070 GCA_964246775.1 uncultured Acetobacteraceae bacterium
ATCTTGGCACCGGCACCGGCAGCCTGCTGCTCGCCGTGCTGTCGGAGCGGCCGCGCGCCTTCGGGCTCGGCATCGATCGTTCGCCCGCCGCCTGCCGGCTCGCCGCCGCCAACGCAAGGCGCCACGGCCTCGACGGACGCTGCGGCTTCGTCGCCGGCGACTGGGCGGACGCCGTCGACGCGGGCTTCGACCTGGTGCTCAGCAACCCGCCCTACATACGCAGCGACGAGATCGCCGCCCTGATGCCCGAGGTCGCCGGTCACGAACCCGCCTCGGCGCTCGATGGCGGCGCCGACGGCCTACGCGCCTATCGCAGCCTGTCCGGCTGCCTGAGGGGGCTGCTGCTGCCTGGCGGGCAGGCGATCCTCGAGATCGGCCGCGGCCAGGCGTCGGCGGTAAGCCGGCTGATGCGTGCGGCGGGGCTGGAAATCGCCGGCTCGCGGGCCGATCTTACCGGCATTACCCGGGCGCTGCGGTTCAGCGCCGCCAGTTGAGAGCGCGCCCGACGCCGCCCGCGCCGGTAGGGTCGAGAAAAAACGTTTGGCAAGCGCTGCCGGCTTGGCTAGGGTCCGCTCGCACCGCTCATGACGCGGCACCATCGGGCGGGATGTCCCGCCGGCCGCGTGGCTTGGATAAAAGCCGGACAGGACGCCTGCGCTGAAGCTTGAATTGCTCGGCGATCCTGATGGTGTGACGCACGACCGATCCTGCCGTCCGGGGCAAGCGCCTTGCCAGGATCAACAGACAGGTCAGGCTCAGCCTGATGCTGCTGCAAACCAGGAAAGTGTTGCGACAGCTTGATGAACAATATGAAACGCATGCGCGGCCGGAACCATCGGCCCGGCGGCAGCGGCGGTGGTGGCGGCGGTGGCGCCATCCGGCATCAGAGCGGCAATATTCCGCTCAACCGCAACCACGTCTTCGACAGCAGCGGCCCGGACTTGCGCATACGCGGCACGTCGCAGCAACTGTTTGAAAAATACCTGCAGCTTGGCCGCGACGCGACCAGCGTCGGCGACCGGGTGATGGCGGAAGGCTATTTCCAGCACGCCGAGCACTATTTCCGCATCCTGAACGCGATGAACCAGGCGGCGCAGCAGGGCCCCGGCAATCAGCAGGGCCAGGGCGGCTACGGCCAGCAAGGCCAAGGCCAGGGCGGTCAAGGCCAGGGCGGCCAAGGTCAGAACCAGGGCCAGAACCAGAACGGCCATCAGCAGGCGAACCAGCAGCGCCGTTACCAGGGCGATGCGCCGTCGCCGAGCGACGCCAATGCGGAGGACGGCGAGCCGCAGGGTTATGGCGAGCAGCCCGACAGCCGCGACATACCGATCAGCGCCGGCGCGCCGACCGACGCCTGATCCCGCTCAGGCGTCGTGTGGCAGCGCGGCGAGGGCGGCGCTGAGCGAGCGGCCTTCGTCGCCGTCGGGATCGATCAGCCGTTCGCGCAGCAGCAGCCCGAGCAGCACCAGCGGCACGTTGAACTTGAACGCCTCGCCGTCGCGCAGTGCCTCGAGCACTTGCGGCGCCGGCCATAGCTCGAAGCCGGCGACCTCGCCGTCATTGGGTCGCGGCGTGAACGACTCGTCGAGATCGAGATCGTAGCAGTGCAGCCTGTCGCGTCTGAGGCCCTCGTCGCGCTGCATGACGTAGCCGAGGACGCCGCGATGCCGCGCCGTGCGGGCGAGCGCTGCCGGAATGGCAGCCTCCTCGCCGGCCTCCTTCACCATCGTCTCGTCCGGCGTGAGCCCGGCCGGCACGCCGCCGGCGGCGATGTGGTCGAGCTTGCCGGGGTCGAGCGCCTTGTCCGGCGCCCGACGCGCCACCCAGATCGCCAGGCCCGCCGGGCGGCGCACCAGCCCGTTCATGTGCACGCCGGTCGCGCCGATGCCAAAGCAGGGCAGGGCGCCGCGATCGACCTGCCCGACGACCGCGCCCGATTGCGTCCGCACGTCGAACGCCTCGCCGCGCCACCGGAATGCGCCGGCCTCGGCGAGATCGCGCGCCAGCGCCGGCAGAGCGGCAGGGTCGGCGAGACGCACGTCGCGGCCGTCACAAGCCAACCCGGCCGCCCGCAGGCGTTCGGCGAAGCCAGGCAGAACCCAGCCGACTGCGTGGTCGCCTAAGTGGAAGCGCAGGCGTCCGGCGGGCAGGTGGACGTTGTTGCAGGCCTCGATGTGACGCAGCAGGGTTAAAGGCAAGGGCTCTGCCCTTGACCCGCCAAGGGCCAGCGGGCCCTTGGATCCCGATTTCGTAAGAATCGGATTTCAAAGGCTCCGCCTTTGATGGGTCCCCGCTTGAAGATGCGGCAAAGCCCTGGCCTTACTTCCTTTACCGCTAAAGCCTCGCCATATCCGCCGCCATGCGCATCGAACGAACCAACCTTGCCCTGACCGACAAGCGCCGCTCGACGCTGCGCACCGTCGCCGCGCTGCTGCCGTATCTGTGGCCGAAGAATGACTGGGGCCTGCGCGGGCGCGTCGTGCTGTCCGTCACGTTCCTGATCGCCGCCAAGGTCGCCAACGTCTACGTGCCGATCGTCTACAGCCACGCCGTCGACCGGCTGTCGCCGCATGCCGGCCCGCTCGCCATTCCGGCGGCGCTGATCGTCGCCTATGGCCTGCTGCGCGTCTGCTCGTCGGGGTTCGGCGAGCTGCGTGACGCGGTGTTCTCGCGGGTGCAGCAGCGCACGGTGCGTCGGATTGCCTTGCAGACCTTCGAGCACATGCACCGGCTGTCGCTCCGTTTCCACCTCGACCGGCACACCGGCGGCATCTCGCGCGCCATCGAGCGCGGCAGCACAGGCGTCGAATCTGTGCTGCGGCTCGCGGTGTTCAACATCGTGCCGACGGTATTCGAGCTGCTGCTGGTGACCGCGGTGCTGTGGCGCCTGTTCGACTGGCGGTTCGCGCTCGCGACGTTCGGCGCCGTCAGCCTCTACATGGGGTTCACCGTGGGCTTCGCCGGCTGGCGGGTGCGCTTCCGGCGGCGGATGAACGAGAACGACAGCGAGGCGCAGGCGCGCGCCGTCGACAGCCTGCTCAACTACGAGACGGTGAAGTATTTCGGCAACGAGGCGCTGGAGACGGAGCGGTTCGACCAGGCTTTGGCGCGCTACGAGCAGGCGGCGGTCAAGAGCCAGGTCTCGCTCAACATGCTCAATCTCGGCCAGGCGAGCATCATCGCCGCCGGACTCGCCGGCATCATGCTGCTCGCCGGGCAGGGCGTGGTCGCGCACAAGCTGACCGTCGGCCAGTTCGTGCTCGCCAACACCTACCTGATCCAGCTCTACCAGCCGCTCAACTTCCTCGGCTTCGCCTACAACACGATCCGCCAGGGGCTGGTCGACACCGAGCAGATGTTCCGCCTGCTCGCCGTCGGGCAGGAGGTGGCCGACCGCCCAGGCGCCCGGCCGCTCGCCGCCCACCTCGCCGACGGTGCCGCCTGCGCGGTGAGCTTCGAGGACGTGCGCTTCGGCTACAACCCGGACCGCGAGATACTGCGCGGCGTCAGCTTCACCGTCCCCGCCGGCCACAAGGTCGCGATTGTCGGCCCGACCGGGGCCGGCAAATCCACCCTGTCGCGGCTGCTGTTCCGCTTCTACGACGTCGATGCCGGGCGCATACTGGTCGACGGCGTCGACGTGCGCGAGCTGCGCCAGGCGAGCCTGCGCGCGGCGATCGGCGTGGTGCCGCAGGACACCGTGCTGTTCAACGACACGATCGGCTACAACATCGGCTACGGCCGCCCGGGCGCCAGCCCGGAGGCGATCGAGCACGCCGCGAGCCGGGCCCAGATCGCCGATTTCGTGGCCTCGCTGCCGGACGGCTACGAGACGCGCGTCGGCGAGCGCGGGCTCAAGCTCTCGGGCGGCGAGAAGCAGCGCGTCGCCATCGCCCGCACCCTGCTGAAGGACCCGCGCATCCTGATCCTCGACGAGGCGACGAGCGCGCTCGACAGCCGCACCGAGCGCGACATCGGCCTCGCCCTGCGGCGCGTCAGCGACCGGCGCACGACGCTGGTGATCGCGCACCGCCTGTCCACGGTGGTCGATGCCGACGAGATACTTGTTC
>CAXTSD010000141.1:4088-6455 GCA_964246775.1 uncultured Acetobacteraceae bacterium
GGATCGTCGAGCGCGGCCGGCATGCGGCGCTGCTCGACGCCGGCGGCGCCTATAGCCGCATGTGGTCGTTGCAGGCGAGCGAAGGTGAGGCGCCGGGAGAGGCGGGGGGCGAGGCGGGCGGTCATGCGGGGTTGGATCGTCCCGATCTCGCGCTATCTGTTCGTCAGTAACGAAAAGGGGCGCCCATGCCGCCGCAACGCGACGACACGATCGAGGCTGACGAAATCCCCGGCGAACTGAGCCATGCCGGCGCGGTCATCGACAAGGCGATCGAATATCTTTCCGAGCAGGACGTCCCGCCGATCGCCATCGCCTCGGCGCTGCTCGGCGGCTCGCTCGGGCTGCTGTCGCGGACGATGAGCGACGAGGCGATCCTGCAGGTGCTCGGCAATGCGATGCACAGCGTGCGCAACGGCGAGCTGCGCGAGGGGCTGCAGGGGCGGGCCTGAGCCGCTGCAACGGGCACGGCCCTTGCCTTTGGCGGCACTGGTCGGCATAAGCACGACTTCGCACCCCTGCAGTGCGGCCCGACGGGCATCGTGCGGGTGGTCTGAACCGTTTTACGAGGTCGATGATGTCGCGCCGCTGCCAGATCACGGGCAAGGGTGTGCTGAGCGGTAACAACGTCAGCCACGCCAACAACAAGACCCGTCGTCGCTTCCTGCCCAACCTGCAGGAGACGGCGTTGCTGTCGGACGTGCTCGGCACCAGCGTGCGGCTGCGGCTCACCACGCACGCGCTGCGGACGATCGAGCATAACGGCGGGCTTGACGCGTTCCTGCTCGGAACGTCGAACCGGGTGCTGCCGGAGGCGGCGCAGGTGCTGAAGCGCCGCATCCAGCGCGCCCAGGTGAAGCGGGCCGCGGCGACCGCCTGACACCTGGGGCGCTACTGCGCGGCGGCGGTTTCCGCGCTGTCGACCAGGCGTCCGTGGTCAGCCGGGCCGATCGCCCTGCCCCAGGGTCCGACCCAGGTTTTCGTCCATTTCCGCTGCAGCAGCATGAGTATCCCGAGCACGACGGCGGAGAAGGCGGCGTAGAACAGGAAGCCATAGCCATAGCTGCCGTAATGCTGCCTCGCGAAGCCCATGGCGTTCGGCAGGATGGCGCCGCCGAGGGCGCCGATCTCGCCTATCATGCTGCCGGCGACCGCCGTGCTGCCGGGCCAGCGTAGCGGCACGAGCTGGAACAGGGCGCCGTTGCCGGCGCCGAGGGCGGCGAAGCAGAACATGAACAGGATCGTCGTCACCGCAAGCGACGGCGTGGCAGAGAGCGCGACCATCGCGCCGACCGCGGCGAGCAGCACGATCGACAGCGCCGCGATGCCGCCGACGCGATCCGCCCAGTAGCCGCCGACGGCGCGGATGGTCGAGCCCATGATCGCCGCCAGCATCGTCAGTTGCGCCGCGTGCACCTTGGTCACGCCGAACTCGGCGTAGAAGAAGCTCGGCAGGAAGGTCGACAGGCCGATGAAGCCGCCGAAGGTGATGACGTAGATCAGGCTGAAGCCCCAGCCATCCGCCTCGCACAGCGGCGCGAGGTGTTGCATCAGGCTCTGGTGGTGCAGATCCGGCGGCTCCTTGGCCATCAACACCATCACCAGCAGCGGGATCAGCATGACGAGCGCGGTCCAGGCATAGACGGCGTGCCAGCCACAGGCCTGCGCCACCGGCGGCGCGAGCAGCAGGGCGACGACGGTGCCGGCGTTGCCGGCGCCGGCGATGCCCATCGCGAGACCCTTGTGCTGCTCGGGAAACCAGCCGGCGCCGAGCGAGAGGGCGACGCCGAACGAGGCGCCGGCGATGCCGAGCAGCACCCCCATCGCCAGCACGTCGTTGTAAGTCTCGACGTAGAGCCAGCCGTACAGCATGGCGACGATGATCAGGCTCATCTCGACCAGGGCGGCGTTCTTGCGACCGATATATTGCGACACCACGCCGAGTGGAAACCGCATCAGGGCGCCGGCGAGCGTCGGGATCGACACCATCAGCCCGGTCTCGGTCGGGGTCAGATGGAAGCTCTGGGTCAGGAACGGGCCCATGGCGCCGTTCAGCACCCAGACGGAAAAGCAGAAGTCGAAATACAAAAAGGCGGCGAACAAGGTGGGCGGATGCCCCGACTTCATCGCGTCTCTGAGACTGGCCATGGCATGGTCCCGTGCACGGATTGCGGCGCAACCGGGAGGTCGGGCGCTTGCCGCGGGACCAGCAAGCTTCATACCACGGCGGCGCCGGGCCCGGATCAGGGGCAGGCGGCACAGATGAGCAAAGAAGCGGCATTTCCGCCGCAATACGGCTGACGCTAAGGCAAGGGGCTTTGCCCCCATCTTCAAGCGGGGACCCCATCAAAGGCGGAGCCTTTGAAATCC
>CAXTSD010000142.1:0-6441 GCA_964246775.1 uncultured Acetobacteraceae bacterium
CCCCGCCCCCACGCCCCCCGCCCCCTCCCCCCCCGCCCCCCGCCCCGCCCCCCCGCCCTGCCGCCCCCCGCGGCGCGCGGGCGGCGCCGGCCTGCTGACCGGCGAGGCGGGGCGGGCGCTCGGCATCACCCGCAAGCACGCGGTGCCGCTGCTGGAACACCTCGATCAGGTGCGCTTCACCCGGCGCGTCGGCGATCGTCGGCTGCTGGTGTAGCCTTGTTGCGTCCGGCGACACTGGTTACATGGCCGGCACGGAGGCGATCGGGGTCTGGTGGCCCTCACGGTCTTCAAAACCGTTGGCCCGCCGAATGCGGGTGGTGGGTTCGATTCCCATCCGCCTCCGCCATCATTTTCCCGCCCGGCAAGTAACCAACGCGCCAGCCGGGCGTTCATTGCGGTCGCGGACGCAGCGTGATCCGCGGGCGGACGCGGCGCAGCGCCCTGATATGTCTGGAGGAGTTGGCGTATGACAAAGTTTATCGCGGCGGTGCTGACCGCGGCTTTCCTGCTCGGCTCCGCGGTGAGCCTCAGCGCCTGCCGCACGACGTCCGGTTTCGGGCAGGACGTCTCGGCGACCGGCCAGGCCGTCACCGACACCGCACGCAAGGCGACGCCCTGACCGTCGCGTAGCGGGTATCAGGCAGGCGGCCGGCCGTCTGCCTGAACCCTATCGGTCAGTGGCCGGCGTTTTCTCCCGAGAAGTCGGGCGCCGCGAGCCCGGACGCCTCGAGTTCGGCGACCAGCGCCGCCTTCAGCCTCTCGAGGCCCTCGGCGGTCGTCGCCTCGGCGCGCGCCACCAGGACCGCCTGGGTGTTTGACGCGCGCAGCAGCCACCAGCCATCGGCGGTCTGCACGCGAACGCCGTCGATGTCGGAGACCTTGGCGCCGGCAGTCCTGAGCCGGCCGGCAACCTCCTCGATCACGCCGAACTTGCGCGTGTCCTCGCAGTCAAAGCGCAGCTCCGGCGTGTTGATCACGTGCGGCAGCGCCTCGCGCACATCGCTGAGCTTGCCATCCATGCGCGCGACGATGCCGAGCAGGCGGACGGAGGCGTAAAGCGCGTCGTCAAAACCATACCACTTGTCGGCGAAGAACACGTGGCCGGACATCTCGCCGGCGAGCGGCGCGCCGGTCTCGGCCATCTTCGCCTTGATCAGGCTGTGGCCGGTCTTCCACATCAGCGGCTTGCCGCCGGCCTTCGCCAGCTCGTCGAACAGCACCTGGCTCGCCTTCACGTCGGCGATGACCGTCGCGCCAGGATGCGACTTCAGCACGTCGCGGCCGAGCACGACCAGCAGCTGATCGCCGAACAGTATGCCGCCGGTGTCGTCGACGACGCCGAGCCGATCCGCGTCGCCGTCAAACGCGATACCGAGATCGGCCCCCTTCTCGGCGATCGCGGCGACGAGCTGCTCGAGGTTCTTCGGCACCGTCGGGTCAGGGTGATGGGCCGGAAAGTTGCCGTCGATCTTGCCGTTCAGGATCGTGTGCTCGCCTGGCAGTGCGGCGACCAGACGGTTCAGCACGTCGCCGGCGGCGCCGTTGCCGTTGTCCCAGACCACCTTGAGCAGCCGGTCGCCGCCGTCCCAGTCGCTGATCAGCCGCGCCACATAGTCGGAAACGACGTCGACCAGGCGGTCGGTACCATGCGCCTCGGCGACGACGCGGCCGGCGGCGGCGCGGCCGCCGATCTCGCGTATCTGCGCGCCGAAGAACGGCTTGCGGCCGAGCATCATCTTGAAGCCGTTGTAGTCGGGCGGGTTATGGCTGCCGGTGACCATGATGCCGCCGTCGGTCTCGAGCGTGGTTGCGGCGAAATACAGCATCGGCGTCGGCCCGCAGCCGACCCGCAACACCTCGATGCCGCTCGCCTTGAGCCCGGACACCAGCGCCGGCTCAAGCTCGGGCGAGGACAGCCTGCCGTCATAGCCGACGGCGACCGTCCTGCCGCCGCCCTCGACGACGATGCTGCCGAACACCCGGCCGATTGCGAATGCGTCGGCAGGATGCAGCGTCCTCCCGACGATGCCGCGTATGTCGTACTCGCGCAGCGTCGTCGGATCGAAGCTGTGTGTGTAGCCGCTGGTCACGCTCATCGGTCAGGCCTCGCGGTAGTTCTTGAGAAAGGCGCGCACCGCGGGCCCGAGATCCTCGCGCTTCAGGGCGAAGGCGATCTGCGCCTCCAGGAAGCCGACCTTGTCGCCGCAATCGAAGCGGCGGCCCTCGTAGCGCAGCCCGTGGAATGGCGTGTGACCGATCATCTTGGCCATCGCGTCGGTGAGCTGCACCTCGTTGCCGGCGCCGCGCTCCATCCGGTGCAGGTGCTGGATCACGTCCGGCAGCAGCACGTAGCGGCCGATCACCGACAGGTTCGACGGCGCATCCGCCGGCGCCGGCTTCTCGACCAGGCCGCGTACCTCGACCAGCCGCCCGTCATCGGCGCCGATCTCGAGTATGCCGTAGCGGTTGGTCTGCTCGCGCGGCACCTCGGTCACCGCGACGACGTTGCCGCCGGTCTCGCGATAGGCGTCGGCGAGCTGCCTGGTGCAGGAGATCTCGGACAGGATCAGGTCGTCTGGCAGCAGGATCGCGAACGGGTCCTCGCCGATGAAGGCGCGGGCGCACCAGATCGCGTGGCCGAGGCCGAGCGGCTCCTGCTGGCGCACGGTGACGATCGATCCCGGCGGCAGCTGCTGGGCGCGCAGCATGTCGAGTTCGACCCGCTTGCCGCGCTGAGCCAGCACCGCTTCGAGCTCGTAGGCGACGTCGAAATGCTCGACGAGCGCGGTCTTGCCGCGGCCGGTGATCATGCAGAACTGCTCGATCCCGGCGGCGCGCGCCTCATCGACCGCATACTGGATGAGCGGCTTGTCGACGACCGGCAGCATCTCCTTGGCCGCCGCCTTGGTGGCCGGCAGGAAGCGCGTGCCGAGGCCGGCGACGGGCAGCACGGCCTTGAGCAGTTTCTTGGTCACGCGATCTGTCCCGTTCCTCTCCGCCGACCGGACGATCGGCTCACGCCTGCGCTACACCCGGGCAGGTTAACGGCTGGCAGTGCCGCGAACTTGCGCATGACGCGTTGCCGCGGCGTTTCTGGGCAACGGTCAAGGACTAGGTGCCACGCGCGGCAGGCATCTTCAAGCGACAACCGTGGCGCGACGGCCCGCACCGCCGGCCTCCGGCGCCACGTGCAGCATGCCGTTCGCCGCCAGCGCCGTCATGTTCACGATGCCGCGCGCCGTCACCGTCGGCACCAGCACGTGCAGCGGACAGGCCAGGCCAAGCAGCATCGGCCCGACGGAAAGCGCCTCGCCGGCCGCCTTCAACAGGTTGAAGCTGATGTTCGCCGCGTCGAGCGAGGGCATCACCAGCAGGTTGGCGGTGCCCGACAGCCGGCTGTCCGGCACCGCGCGGTCGCGCAGAGCGGCACTCAGCGCCGCGTCGGCGTGCATCTCGCCGTCGACCTCGAGCTCGGGGTCGGCCGCACGCAGCAACTCGAGCGCCAGCCGCATCTTGCGCGCCGACACCGAGTTCGAGGCGCCGAAGCTCGAATGCGACAGCAGCGCCGCCTTCGGGGTAATGCCGAAGTGGCGGATCGCGTTGGCGGCGAGCAGCGTCATCGCCGCGATGTCCTCGGCCGTCGGGTCGACGTTCATGTGGGTGTCGCAGATGAATAGCGCGCCGGCCTGCAGGATCAGCGCCGAGAGCGCGAACACCCGGCTGACCCCCGGCGCCTTCGGGATGATCGGCAGCACGTATTCCATGTGCCGCCACCAGGCGGAGCTGCCGCCGACCAGGGCGGCGTCGGCGTGGCCGGCCTGCAGCAGCATCGAGGCGGCGACGGTCAGCCGGTTGCGCAACCGGCGCAGCGCCGCCTCTGGCTGGGTGCCACGCCTGCCGACCAGATGCTGGTATTTGGCGGCCAGCGGCTCGAACACCTCGCGGTCGACCGCGGGATCGAGCACCAGCACCGGCCTGCCAGAGCCAGGACCGCCGGTGTCAAGTCGCAGGCCGAGCTCGCGCACCCGGCTCTCGATCACCGCCCGACGGCCGATCAGTATCGGCTCGGCGAGCCGGTCGTCGACCACAGTCTGCACGGCGCGCAGCACGCGCTCGTCCTCGCCCTCGGCATAGACAATGCGGGTGCGACGCTTGCGCGCCGCCTCCAGGACCGGGCGCATGAGCTGGCCGGAGCGGAACACGAACAGCTCGAGCGTCTCGCGGTAGGCGTCGAAATCCTCGATCGGTCGGGTCGCGACGCCGCTCGCCATCGCCGCCCGGGCCACCGCCGGGGCGATCTGCAGGATCAGCCGCGGATCAAACGGCTTGGGGATGATGTAGTCTGGGCCGAACACCGGTGCGGCGCCGCCATAGGCGGTCGCCACCACCTCGTCGGCCTCGGCGCGGGCGAGGTCGGCAATCGCCTCGACGGCGGCGAGCTTCATCTCCTCGTTGATCGTGGTCGCGCCGACGTCGAGCGCGCCGCGAAAGATGAACGGAAAGCACAGCACGTTGTTGACCTGGTTCGGATAGTCGCTGCGCCCGGTGGCGACGATTGCGTCGGGGCGGCGGGCGCGCACGATCTCGGGCAATATCTCTGGCTCGGGGTTGGCGAGCGCGAGGATCAGCGGGTTCGGGGCGAACAGCTCGAGCCAGTCGGGATCGAGCACGCGCGGCGCCGACAGGCCCATGAATACGTCGGCGCCCGCCAGCACGTCACGCAGGCAGCGGGCGTCGGTGACGCAGGCGTAGCGCGCCATGTTGGCCGCCATGTCGATGTCCCGCCCGGCATGCACGACGCCCTTGATGTCGGTCAGCGTCACATGGCCGGGCCTGAGGCCCATCTCGCACAGCAGATCGACGCAGGCGATTGCCGCAGCACCGGCGCCGGAGGTCACGAGCTTCACCTCGGCGAGCGACTTGCCTTGCAGTCGCAGGCCGTTGAGCACGGCGGCGGCGACGGTGATCGCGGTGCCGTGCTGGTCGTCGTGGAACACCGGAATGCGCATCCGCTCGCGCAACCGCTGCTCGACGATGAAGCACTCGGGCGCCTTGATGTCCTCGAGGTTGATGGCGCCGAAGGTCGGCTCGAGCGAGGCGATGATCTCGATCAGCTGGTCGGGATCGGCGGCGTCGATCTCGATGTCGAACACGTCGATGCCGGCGAACTTCTTGAACAGGGCCGCCTTGCCCTCCATCACCGGCTTGCCGGCGAGCGGGCCGATATTGCCGAGGCCGAGCACCGCGCTGCCGTTCGAGATCACGCCGACGAGGTTGCCGCGCGCGGTCAGCTCGCGGGCCAGGCCAGGATCGCGCCGGATCTCCTCGCAGGCCGCGGCGACCCCCGGCGAATACGCGAGTGCGAGGTCGCGCTGCGTCGCCATCCGCTTGGTCGGCGAGATCGCAAGCTTTCCGGCGGTCGGGAAGCGGTGATAGTCGAGGGCAGCCTTGCGGAAGGTTTCATCCATCTCTTTGGCTCTGGCTGTTGCTGCGGCGAGACTAGAGCGCTTTCAGGCTGACCGTAACCGGCGGATCAGTCCGACGCGGTGGGCAAGCGCCGGCTCGCGGCATCGAGCACGGCATCGACCATGCGGTCGACGTCGGCCTGCCCGGTGCGGTGATTGACGATGGCGGCGCGGATCGCGACCAGGCCGTCGATGACCGTGGTCGAGGGCGCGGCGAGGCCGGCCTCCTGGACGTCGGCGACGATGGCGCGGTGAAGCGCGTCGTCACCGTCGGTTAAGCGAAAACACACGATGTTGAGGGCGACCGGGGCGGCCAGCGCGAGCCCCGGCTCGGCCTCGATGCGGCGGGCGAGGTGGCGGGCCGTGGCGCAACAGCGCTCGACGACGGCGCCGCGGCGGTCGGCGCCGTAGCCTTGCAGCGTCATCCAGATTTTCAGCGCGCGAAAACCGCGCGAAAGATCGGGGCCGAGATCGCACGGCCAGGGCTGGCCGCCGGCGAGACCGCGCTGCTCGCGCGCCAGATAGGGCAGGTCCTGGGCGAAGGTGTCGAGCTGATGGCGGGGATCGCGCACCAGTATGCAGCCGGCGTCGTACGGCACCTGCGCCCATTTGTGGAAGTCGAAGGCGAGGCTGTCGGCGCGTTCGATGCCTGCGAAATGCGGGCGATGGAGGGCGGACAGACAGGCGGGGGCGCCGAACGCGCCGTCGACGTGAAACCAGACGCCTTCACGCGCCGAGAGCTCGGCGAGCGCGGCGAGGTCGTCGACGGCGCCGCAATCCACGCTGCCGGCGGTGCCGACGACGAGAAACGGCAGGCAGCCGGCGGCGCGGTCGGCGGCGATGCGGGCGGACAGGGCGGCGACGTCGATGCGGTGAGCGGCATCGACGGCGATCGTACGGAGCGACTCGGTGCCGAGGCCGGCGAGGTCGAGCGCGCGCGGCACGCAGCCATGCGCGGAGGCCGAGGCGTGGGCGG
>CAXTSD010000143.1:0-6422 GCA_964246775.1 uncultured Acetobacteraceae bacterium
GGGCGACGCGCTCTATGGCAATGACGGCGTCTCCGGCAGCCTCTGGGAGGCCGGCGCGCCGGGCTTCCGCTTCCCCGCCCGGCTGCTGCGCGGCGGCGCGGCGCCGGCGCACGGCCGGCACGACTACGAGCTGTTCGGCCCGACCTGCGACAGCGCCGATCACATGCGCGGCCCGTTCATGCTGCCGGCCGACGTCGTCGAGGGCGACTGGATCGAGATCGGCCAGCTTGGCGCCTATGGCGCGTGCCTCGCGACCGGCTTCAACGGCTTCGATCCGGCTCGCCTGGTCGAAGTGCGCGACGCGGCGATGCTGGCGACACCCGGCCTCGGCCTTGATGCGCCGAGCCCTGATCGGCGCCTGCCCGACCCGCGGGACAGTGCGCCGGCGCTGCCGCTCGCGGCCTGAGCGACTCTGAACTGACACGCTCGGCGGCCGCACGCGCGGCCGCCGGCGTGCTATCCGCTGACGCCAGTCCCGGAGTTGTCGACGATGAACACCGTGTTTACCGGCCGCCTGGTCATGCTCGGCTGCGGCAGCATCGGCCAGGGCGTGCTGCCGCTGATCCTGCGCCATCTCGGCATCGAGCCGGCGCGGATCACCGTCATCAGTGCCGACCGTCGCGGCGAGGCGGTCGCGGGTGAGCTCGGCGTCGCCTTCCACCGCCAGGCGCTCACCCGCGACAATTACCGCGACGTGCTGACGCCGTGCCTGCGCGACGGCGATTTCCTGCTCAACCTCTGCGTCGAGGTCGCCTCGGTGGCGCTGATCGCGCTGTGCCGACAGATCGGCGCATTGTATCTCGACACCTGCATCGAGCCCTGGGCGGGCGGCTACACCGACCCCTCGCTCACCCCGTCGCAGCGCTCCAACTACGCGCTGCGCGAGAGCGCGCTCGCGCTTGCCGCCGACGGCAATGATGGACCGACGGCCGTGCTCACCCATGGCGCCAACCCCGGCCTTGTCTCCCACCTTGTCAAGCAGGCGCTGCTCGACATCGCCCGCGACATTGGCCGCGACTCTGGCCGCGACACCGCGATGCCGACTGATCGCGCCGGCTGGTCCGCGCTCGCCGAGAGCCTCGGCGTCAAGGTCATCCACATCGCCGAGCGCGACACCCAGCTCGCGCAGGCGGCGAAGCAGCCGGGCGAGTTCGTCAACACCTGGTCGATCGACGGCTTCGTCGGCGAGGGCTGCCAGCCGGCCGAGCTCGGCTGGGGCAGCCATGAGAAGGCGCTGCCGCCAGATGGTCGGCGTCACGAGTTCGGCCGCGACAGCGCGATCTACCTGCTGCGCCCCGGCGCTTCGACGCGGGTGCGCAGCTGGACGCCGCTCGCCGGCCCGATGCACGGCTTCCTCATCACCCACAACGAATCGATCTCGATCGCCGACTACTACACCCGTCGGCAGGGCGGCGCCGTCGCCTATCGCCCGACCGTGCACTACGCCTATCACCCCTGCGACGACGCGGTGCTGTCGATCCATGAGCTCGCCGGCAACAACTGGCGCATGCAGCCGAGCCAGCGCCTGATGATGAGCGAGATCGTGTCCGGCATGGACGAGCTCGGCGTGTTGCTGATGGGACACGCGAAAGGCGCCTACTGGCTCGGCTCCCGACTCACCATCGAGCAGGCGCGGGCGCTCGCGCCGCACAACAACGCGACCAGCCTGCAGGTCACGGCCGGTGTGCTCGCGGGGGTGATCTGGGCGATCGAGAACCCGAGGCGTGGCATCGTCGAGCCGGACGAGATGGATCACGAGCGCGTGCTCGCCATCATGCGGCCGTATCTTGGCGCCGTCGTCGGCAGCTACTCGGATTGGACGCCGCTCCAGGACCGCAACCACCTGTTTCCCGAGCCGCTGGACGAGGGCGACCCGTGGCAGTTCGCGAATTTCCGGGTTGAGTGACCAGGCGCCGTTCGCGTGTTAAGCAAATCGTATCCTCGCGCCGTCAGGGGACCGCATGGGATTGCTGTCGCTGTTCTCCCGCTCCGGGTTCGACCCCGCCGACGCGGTGCTGCCCGAGCAGACCAAGGACTGGTTTCGCGGCCGGCTGCGTCGTGACGGCTGGAAGCTCTACGCCGCCTGCCTGCCGCTGCTCGAATGGGCGGCGCATCGGGAGGGTTCGCCGGAACTGTTCATCGGCTGGGAGTTCGCCGATCTCTCGGGCCTGCTGCTCGACACGCTCGCCGTCACCGGCGGCTCGGATGACAAGGCGGTGGTCGTTCTGACGCGCATCCACCCGCCGCGCTACCTGGTCGAGGCGGCGGCGTCGAAGAGCATCCTGCTGATCCGCTATGACGGCCTGCCGCAGCTCGCCGACCGCGTGCGCGCGATGAAGGCGATGCTGGCGGAGGAGCGGCGTGCCGCGCATGAGGCCAACCGCCACGTGCCGGTGGGCTTTACCGAAGCGAACATCGACGCCGGCGCCTGAGACCGGACACGCTCAGCCTGGACGCGCGCTGGCGCTATGACGCGGCGACGCGGGACAGGCCGAACATTTCCTCCGTCGCGGTCAGGCCGGCGTGTGCGACCGCGGCGTGTGCAACCGCGGCGGGGGCGATCCCGGCGTGAGGCAACTCGGCGTGGGCGATAACGCGATTTCGGCCGCGACGCTTTGCTTCGAGCAGCCGGTTGTCCGCCAGGGCGAGGACAGCGGCCATGTCGTCATCAGGCCTGCTCACCGCGACGCCGATGCTGACGGTGACGGCCAGTTCCGGGTCGATGCGGTCCCAGCGATACGCCTCGACGGCAAGCCGGAGCCGCTCGCAGATATCGTGACCACCGGCCTCCGAGACGTCGCACATCAGCAGCACGAACTCCTCGCCGCCGAAGCGGCCGACAGTGTCCTCCGCACGGACGGTCTCGGCCAGGATGAGGCCCAGGCGGCGCAAGACCTCGTCGCCGACCAGGTGCGACAGCCTGTCGTTCACGCGCTTGAAGTTGTCGACGTCGATGACGCCGACGCCGTAGCGCGGGTGGCGCTCGGGGATCTCCCGCATCAGCAGATCGAGCCGGCGCCGGTTGGCAAGACCGGTCAGCGGGTCTTCTATGGAAAGTCGTTCGAACTGCGCGGCGCGCAGCCGCAGGCTCTCAAGCTCGCTCTGGCGGGAGAGGGTGCGGGCGCGGACCTGCGTGCGCTCGTTCGAGCGCCTGACGTGGAGGTCGAAGAACTGGCGGTGCAGGACCAGCGCCTCCTCGAAGCGCCCGCAGGCGGCCAGCGTGTCGGAGAGCTGCTTGGCGATCTGTACGGCGATGCACAGGTTGCGGTTGTCCAGGGCGAGTTGCAGACCTTGCTGCAGCAGCGGCAGGGCGGCGTCCGTCTCGCCGCGGGCGATGAGCAGCATGCCTTGCATGTGGGAGATGACGAGACCCTGGGTGACCATCAACGGGCCTGAGACGGCGGCCGCCTGCCGCAGCGCCGCGGCCGCGTCATCGAGCGCGCCGGCACCGATCAGCCACTCGCAGAGATTGCATAGGGCGATGCAGGCGCCCCAACCGTCGCCGACGCTCGCGCAGATCGAGGCGGCCTCGCGGGTGTAGGCGATGGCGCGATGACGCTGCCGCGCGGCGGCCTGATCGTCGCCGGCTTGCGCGGCGGCCTCGGCAAGCGAGCCCGACGGCAACCCCAAATTGTTCAGCCAGCGCCCGACCGCGACCGGATCACCGTGCTCGCGGGCGAGCGCCACGGCGGTGAGCCCGGCCTGCTCGGCAAGATCATGCTGATCGAGCATCCACAGCACGACGCAGAGAGCGTTGTATGAGAACGCCCGGGCCGCGAGCCCGCTTGCTTGGTCGGCGAGTGCCACGGCGCGTTGCGCCTCGGTGATCGCCTGGTCGTCGCCGGCCTCGCTCATCAGCCAGGCGAGGGTCGCCCGCGCCACCGCTTCGTGCGCCGCCTCGTCGAGATCCCGCCACAACGAGGCGGCGAGCTGGGCGTATTGCAGCCCATCCTCCAGCCGGCTCAGCAGCACGCAGAACCAGGCGAGGTGCTCGTTCGCGAGCGCCAGCGTCGCGGTCTGCCCATCCGCCAGCGCGGCGTGGCGCGCTTCCTCGGCCAGCAGCCTGGCCGCGTCCGGCTGACCCTGGCAGGACAACTGCCAGGCGAGAGCGAGGCGCTCGGAGAGTGGCTGCTCGGATTGCACGCGGGCATGCTCTTGGTTGCGGGATGCGACACTGTCATTCTGCGGATGGATCGTTAAGCGATGATTAAGCCCGGATCGGAAAATCGATTGGACGGCGGGTGGCGGTTGACCGCCGCCGCGTCACTGGGGCTATGCTGACAGGACTTCCTTCGCTCACGTGTCGGAACCCCGATGATCACGCTGCACACCTGGACGACGCCGAACGGCCGCAAGGTCTCGATCATGCTGGAGGAGCTCGGCCTCGCCTACGACGTCGTGCCGGTCGACATCGGCAGCGATCAGCAGTTCGCGCCGGATTTCCTCGCGATCTCGCCAAACAACAAGATCCCGGCGATCGTCGACGATGCGGCCGAGGGCGGTCCGCTCGCCATCTTCGAGAGCGGCGCCATCCTGACCTATCTCGCGGAAAACACCGGGCAATTGCTGCCGACGGCGCCGGCTGCGCGCTTCGCCGTGCTCGAATGGCTGCATTGGCAGGTCGGCGGGCTCGGGCCGATGCTCGGGCAGCTCGGCTTCTACGCCGTGCGCTCGAAGGAAAAGGCGCCGCTCGCCATCAGCCGCTTCACCGCCGAAGCCGACCGGCTACTGCACGTCATGGACAAACGCCTCGCCGCCGTGCCGTTCCTGGGCGGTCAGGACTATTCAATCGCCGACATCGCCGCCTATCCATGGACATCCGCCGCCACCAGCATGATGGCGGAGCCGCTCGCGGCGACGCTGTCGTCGGTGCCGAACGTGCATCGCTGGCTCGAGACGGTCGGTAGCCGGCCGGCGGTGACGCGCGGGATGCAGGTGCCGAAGCTCGGCTGACGGCGGAGGTCGGCTGACGGCGGGGGTCGGCTGAAGGCGGGGCCGGATCAGACATCGTCCGGCGACAGCGTCGAGAGCATCTCGGCGCAGAACCGGTGCATCTCGGCGTCACGCTCCAGGTTCTTCGGGAACCGCGTCCGCCTGGACTGGATGATCGCCTGCTGGGCGCGCGCCTCATGCCAGTTCCGGGCGGCGAGGATCGCCGCCTCCCAGCCCCTGTTGAACTCCGCGTCGTCGGCGTTCGAAAGTTTTGCCAAACCGCTGCCCGTCTTCTCGTGACAAGACGCCAACGCCGCCGGCGCCGATTGGCTCACTCATTGCCGAAGCTTAGCGTAACGCCTCGGCGAATGCCGAACACAAGTCATTGCGCGGGGGCCGCACCGATGAACAGCTCCGCCGAGCCAGGCGCCGGATCAGGCGTCGCGCCGTGGTGGCGCAGCGCCGTGATCTACCAGATCTATCCACGCTCGTTCGCGGATGCGGATGGCGACGGGGTCGGCGACCTGGCCGGCATCCTGACGCGGCTGCCATACCTGGTCCGGCTCGGCGTCGATGCGTTGTGGCTGTCGCCGTTCTACCGCTCGCCGCAGGCCGATGGCGGCTACGACGTGGCGGATTACCGCGAGGTCGACCCGCTATTCGGCAGCCTGGCCGATTTCGACCGGCTACTGGATCAGGCGCACGGCGCGGGGCTGCGCGTCATCATCGACCTGGTGCCGAACCACACCTCGGACGAGCACCCCTGGTTCAAGGCCGCGCTGGCTGGGCCGCCGGGCAGTCAGGAGCGCGCCCGCTACATCTTCCGCGGCGGCGGCGGCGCCGATCGCCTGGCGCCGCCGAATGACTGGAAGAGCGTGTTCGGCGGCAGCGCCTGGTCGCGCGCCGCGGCGGCCGGGCAGCCGCCCTCGCCCTCACCGGCCGACCAGGACTGGTATCTGCACCTGTTCGACGCGCGCCAGCCGGACCTCGACTGGCGGCCTCCCGCGGTCGGCGCCGAGTTCGAGGCGATCCTGCGCTTCTGGCTCGACCGCGGGGTCGACGGTTTCCGCGTCGACGTGGCGCACGGCCTGGTCAAGGCGGCGGGCCTGCCAGACCTAGCCGACGACTGCGCCGACGACAGCGCGATGATCGAGGATCGGCCGGCTGACGGTGGGTCGGCGGAGGATGGGGCGGCGGGCATCGTGTCCGGCCCGATGTGGGACCAGGATGGCGTGCACGAGATCTATCGCGGCTGGCGCCGGGTGCTGGACGGCTACGCGGGCGAGCGCATGATGGTCGCCGAGGCCTGGGTGCGCCCGCAGTCGCGCCTCGCCCGCTACGTGCGGCCGGACGAGATGCAGCAGGCCTTCAACTTCGACTACCTGCTCGCCCGCTGGGACGCGGCCGAACTGCGCCGGGTGATCGACGTCTCGCTCGCCGCGACCGCCGCGGTCGGCGCCGCCGCGACCTGGGTGATGTCCAACCACGAC
>CAXTSD010000144.1:0-6408 GCA_964246775.1 uncultured Acetobacteraceae bacterium
GAGCCTGGTCGGACTGGATGGACGTGATCGCCGTACCGGCCAGCAGCCCGCCGGCGATCAGCAGGATCAGCACCGCCACCAACACCCATTTCCGTGTCCGGTCCGGCCGGCCCAGGCGGCACAGCGCGGCCGCCGCCGCGCCGAGGGATCTCACATCCGGCGCCGACGCGCCGACGGATCTTACCTCCGGCGCGGCCGACATGCGCCTGCTCGGCCACCTGCCGGACGCGGCACCCTGGTTCGAGTCGCTCCGCCTTACCGTCGCGCCGTTGCGCTTTGGCGCCGGCGCCAAGGGCAAGGTCGCGTCGAGCCTCGCCGCCGGCGTGCCCTGCATCGCGACCGGCATCGCCGCCGAGGGCATGTCGCTGGCCGACGGCGACGGCGTGCTGATCCGCGACGGCGCCGCCGATTTCGCCGAGGCGATCGTCAGCGCCTATGCCGACGAGGCGCAGTGGCATAGCCTGTCGCGAGCCGGACTTGCCTATGCGGAGCGGACGCTGTCGCCGGCGGCCTGGCAGTCCCGGCTCGACGCGGTGCTGCTGCGCCTCGGCCTGTGACCGTGCGGCGCGAGGGAGGCGAGGCGATGGCGGCGGAGACGCTGGAGGCGGTGCTGGCGCGGGCGGATGCGAACCTGCCGGACACGCTCGCGCGACTGTCCGCATTCCTGCGCATCCCGAGCGTCAGCGCCCAGCCGGCGCACGACGGCGATTGCCGGGCGGCGGCGGCCTGGGCGCAGGCGGAGCTCGCCGGCCTCGGCTTCGCCTGTTCGCTGCGTGAGACGGCGGGGCATCCGGTGCTGCGGGCGTGCCATCCCGGTCCTGGCGCCGGCGCGCCGCACCTGCTGTATTACGGCCATTACGACGTGCAGCCGGCCGAACCGCTCGCCCCGTGGAGCGGGCCGCCGTTCGAACCGCGCCTCGTCGACGGCCGCAACGGCCAGCGCCTCGTCGCCCGCGGCGCGGTCGACGACAAGGGCCAGGTGATGACGTGGCTCGAGGCGTTCCGCGCCTGGGTCGACGTGACCGGCGGCCTGCCGGCGCGCCTCACCGTGGTCCTGGAGGGCGAGGAGGAGACCGGCAGCGTCAACCTCGAGGCGTTCCTCGAGGCCGAGCGCGCCGCGCTTGCCGCCGACATTGCGGTGATCTCGGATACCGGGATGTGGGATGTCGACACGCCGGCGCTGACCACCCGGCTGCGCGGCCTGGTCTACACCGAGATTACGGTGCGCGCGGCGCAGCGGGATCTGCATTCCGGCCTCTATGGCGGCTCGGCGCTCAACCCGGTGAGCGAACTCGCCCGGCTGCTCGCCAGCCTGCACGACGCCGAGGGCAGGGTGGACCTGCCCGGCTTCTACGACGGCGTGCGCGACCTGCCGGCGGGCCAGGCGGCGGCCTGGCAGGCGCTCGGCTTCGACGAGGCGGCGTTCCTCGGCGAGGTCGGGCTGACGCTGCCCGCCGGCGAGCGCGGCGTGCCGGCGTTGCAGCGGTTGTGGGCGAGGCCGACGGCGGAGGTGAACGGCGTGGGGGGCGGGTATTCGGGTCCCGGCGCGAAAACCGTGATCGCCGCCGAGGCGGGCGCCAAGGTCTCGTTCCGGCTGGTGCCCGGCCAGGACCCGGCTGCGATCGCCGCCGGGTTCGCCGCGGCGATGCAGACGCGCGCGCATCCAGGCGTTGCGGTGCGCGTCAACGTGCTGAGCACCGGCCCGGCGTTCGAGGCGGCGACCGACAGCCGCTTCGTAGCCGCGGCGCGCTCGGCGCTCGCCGACGAGTACGGCCGGCCGGCGGTGCTCGTCGGCAGCGGCGGCTCGATACCGGTGGTCGAGAGCTTGAAGCGCGTCCTCGGGCTCGACACCCTGCTGATGGGCTTCGGCCTCGACGACGACCAGGTGCACGGCCCGGACGAGAAGTTCGACGTGCGCTGCCTGCACCAGGGCATACGCAGCCACGCCCGGCTGCTCGCAGCGCTCGCTGTCCCGAACGCAGACGGTCAGAACGAGGAACGCAGGCCGGCGAGGTAGGTCGCGTCGTAGAACTCGCGCTGCGTCGGGCGCGTGTTGGTCGGCCCCTCGGTGAACTGCAGCGGCGTGTCGGTCAGGTTCTTCATGTCGACATAGACGCTGAGGTGCCGGGTGATCGCGTAGCTGCTGCCGATGTCGATGCGAAAGCGCGGCGCCGAGAAGATGTCGGTAGCCCGGCTGCTTCCGATCGCATACAGGTTGCGCGACACGAAGGCGGTGGCGAAGCGAAAGTCGATCGGCCCCTTCTCGTAGAGCAGCGCCACGTTGAAATTGTTGGGCGAGGTGGACGGCAGGGTGGAGGTCTCGCCCTGTCGTATGGTGATCGTCGAGTCGACGTAGGTGTAGTTGCTGTCGACGCCGAAGCCGTCGAACGGCGCCGGCAGGAAATCGAACATCCTGATGAACTGCAGCTCGACCCCCGTCGCGCGCGCCTCGCCGCCGTTGCTGAAGCTCTGCAGCCGGACGATGCCGCTGATGCCGGGATAGGTGCCGGTGAGCGAACTGGGCAGGATGTAGTTGTGGAACTGCTTGTCGAAGGCGCCGACCGAGATCAGCCCGGCATGCTGGATGTAGCGCTCGACCGAGATGTCGAAATCATCGGCGGTGGTCGGCGCCAGCGCCGGGTTGCCTTTGGTCACGATGCCGTTGCCGACGTCGATGTTGGTCGCCGCCGTGATCTGGTTGAAGCCCGGGCGGCCGATCGAGGTTGAGTAGGCGAGACGGCCGATCAGGTTCGGCGCCAGCGTGTAGCGCGCCTGGAGCGTCGGGAAGTAGTCGACGTAGTCCTCGTTCGACTTGGCCGGCGTCACCGTCACGTTGCCGGCGCTGTCGGTGAGCGACTGGTTGGCGCCGTAGACCGCGTCCGTGCCCTCGACGCGTATGCCGGCGAGCAGGCCGAGGCGGCCGTGCTGCCATTCATACTGCCCGTAACCCGAGTAGACGTTCTCGTGGTCGTTCTGATAGGCCTGCTGGCCGGCCAGCACGTCGGCGGCGACGTCCTCGGTGAGGAACGGGCTGCCGATCAGCGCCCGCACGCCGCCATCGACCATCGGTCCGATATTGTAGCGGTGGTCGTAGAAAATCTGGTCGGAGCCGAAATTGTAGCCGCTGAAGCTGATCGGCGGCAGATCCGGATTGGCCGAGTAGTTCTGGAACGTCTCGGTGACCTCGTGCTGGCGCAGTCGCGCGCCGGCGCCAAAGCGCAGCGTGCCGACGCCGTGAAAATCCGCCGGGACGCCGACATTGGCAAAGCCGTCCCACTCGTGGTCGTTCGCCCGCTCCTGGCTGTTGTTGAGGCCGGTGAGATTGTAGCCGCCGGGGTCGGCGAGGTTGGTGCCGTCCAGCACGCGCACGCTCGGATGGAACGGATCGGTCAGGTTGTTGTAGGCGAGCGACACCGTATTGGGATTGGTAAAGGTGCTGTTGTAATCATAGGGCTTGTTGTAGTCGCCGGACGAGAACGAGCCGCGGTAGTCGACCACGATGCCGCTGTTCAGCACGTTGCGGCCGCCCCACTCGACGACGTTGCTCCTGATGCTCTCCGTCTCGTCGCGCAGCGTCTGCTCGACCGTCGCGGTCGGCGCGAGAATGCCAAAGCCGTAAGGATCGGCATAGCAGTTCTCGGTCGCGCAGGCGTCGGAGGCGAGGTTGGTCAGGATTTCCTGGTGGCGGCTGACATGCTCGTCGTAGCCCGCCTCGGCGAAGCGGAAATAGAAGCGGTTGAGCGGATCAGGGGTGTATTCAAGCTCGCCGCCATGGCTGTAGCGCCGCCGGTTGTACTGGTAGCGCCGCAGGTCGAGCTCGTTCAGCGCCTTGTCGGGCACGCCCGCGGATTGCTGGTCGACATAGGCCTCCTCGACATCGTCGACGCCGCGCTGATCGTTGTACTGGGTCGCGGTGCCGAGCACGGAGAACGGCTTGGCGTTGGAGAAGAAGCCCTGGCCGGTATCCTTCGCCGGATCGAACAGCCCGCCGTCGCGGCCGAGACCGAAGCTGCCGCCGAGCGTGATGCCGCCCTGCACCACCGGGCTTGCGCGCAGCGGCTCGTAGCCGGAGCCGACATTGAGATCAACGAAGGGCTGGCCCGTCGTCGGCGGCTCGCGCGGCACGATGTTGATCTGGCCGCCCAGCGCTTCGGCGTCCTCGTCGGGCCGCAGCGTCTTGATGACCTCGAGACCACCGACGAAGCCGGCCGGGATCGAGTCGAGCGCGATCGCGCGCCCGCCGCCGAACGGCGAGGCGACGTTGGATGGCTGCAGACGCACGCCGTCGAAGGAGACGCCGTTGAGGTCGGCGTCGAGGCCGCGGATGTTGATGAACCGGCCTTCCCCGGAATCGGTCTCGAGCGAAATGCCGGAGACGCGCTGCAGCGCCTCGGCGACGCTGACGTCGGGAAGCTTCTTGATCTCGGATTGCGGCTGCACCTCGACGAAATTCGGCGCGTCCTGCTTCAGCCGCAGCGCCTGCGCTCGGGTGCCGGACGCGCTCGGCAACGCGTGCGCCACGTTGACCGTCGCGATGTCGAGATGCGTTTGCGCCGCGCCTGGGGCGGCGGTGCCGCCCACGTCGGCCGGTGACGTCGGCGTGCCTTGCGGCGCCGAAGGGCCGGCCTGCGCCAGCACGCTCGGCGTGTCGTCCCCCGGCGCCGCCGGGGTTTGCGCTCGCGCGTGCACGGCCAACGCGGTCGATATCGGCAACACGACCGTCACGATGCCGGCGGAGCGCCACAGTCGGGAGAGCATCACGTTCACTCCGCAGGTCAGCGCGCCCGACCTGTTCGGGGCGATCTGCGGGCGGACTAGTCGCGATCGTGGTCGTGCGAAAGATAGCCCGGCATGGTTTCGCAAAACTGTAAGAATAGTCCCGCGCGCAACGGCATCAGCATTGCCTGTTCACGAGTTCGTTTCTCGTAAAAGGTGGCGACGCGGCAACCTGGGATGCGAAAGTCCAGCACTGCACCATCGGCGTTCAAACATTTTCTCGATCAGTGTCAAATTCGCCATGCTTCGTTCGACACGCCGCCGCGCAGCGCCACGCCGACGCAAAGTTCATTTGCGGACGCCTCGCCGCGGCGCCTTGCTATGCGACGCACGTCCTCGGAAGGATCGCCCATGTCCTGCAGCCTCGACGCGCCCCGCTACGCCTGTGGCTGCTCGCACCCTGGTCGCGATCGAGCTGGTCCTCGGCGGCGTCTCGGCGCTGGTCTTCGGCCTGTTGTTGCGTCGCCTGAGTGTCCGGTCGCTGTAGCAACATGACGGCATCGCACGGCCGCATCCTCGTCGGCATCGGCGGCTGGAGCTTCGCGCCCTGGCGCGGCAGCTTCTATCCGCACAAGCTCGCCCAGGCGCGCGAGCTCGAGCATGCCAGCCGGCAGGTCACCTCGATCGAGATCAACGCGACGTTCTACGGCTCGCAGAAGCCGGCGAGCTTCGCGAAGTGGCGCGACGCGGTGCCGGAGGGCTTTGTCTTTTCGGTAAAGGCGCCGCGCGTCGCGACGAACCGGCGCAACCTGGCCGAAAGCGTGCCCTCGATCGAGCGCTTCGTCGCCTCGGGCATCGCCGAGCTCGGCGACCGGCTCGGGCCGCTGCTGTGGCAGTTCCCGGCCAGCCGGAAGTTCGAGCCTGAGGTCATGGACGGCTTCCTGCACAGCCTGCCGCGCACGGTCCAGGGCATCACGCTGCGCCACGTCGTCGAGACGCAGCACGAGAGCTTCCGCGACCCCGCCTACATGGCGTTGCTGCAGCGTCACGGCGTCGCGCATGCCGTGGTCGATTCCGACAAGCACCCGCTGCTCGGCGACCAGACCGCCGGGTTTTCCTATGCGCGCCTGCAACGCAACCAGGCGTCGAGCCGCGAGGGCTACGACGGCGCGGCACTCGATCTATGGGCAAGCCGGGCCCGCTCGTGGTGGTCCGGCAACGCCACGGACCTGCCGCTCGCCGCCCCGGCGCTCACCACCGCGCCTGGCGCGCCTGGCGCGCGAAGCTGCCACGTGTATTTCATCAGCGGCGACAAGGTGCGGGCGCCGGACTCGGCGCGCGCCTTGCTGGCCCGTCTGGCGGATACAGCGCCGCCAGGCTGACCGTATCCGCAGAGCCGCGCCTTGGTGGTCCGATCCTGACGCTCACCACCCGAGCGTCAGGTGGATCGGCCCACCGAATCAGCGGCTCTACACGTCTTCGGTCACGTCTTCCTGACCGGCCGCGTCGCCATCCCCGCCGTGCTCCTCGGTCGACGTGCTCGCCATCGGCTCGGCCGGCGCCGGCTTGCTTCGGCCGCGGCCGTTCTTGGCTGAGCCGAGACGGGCGGCCGCCGCCTTGCGGGCCTGCGGGTCCGGCGACGTGCGCACGATCTCGGCGGCGTCGCTCCCGCTCGCCACCATCGCATCAGGC
>CAXTSD010000145.1:0-6395 GCA_964246775.1 uncultured Acetobacteraceae bacterium
CCCCTTCTCCCAGCACCCGGCCAACTCGCCGCCCTCGGCGCCGAAGCCGCCCGACGCGCCCGGCCCAGCGCTGCCGCCCGCCTCGCCGACCTCGTCGAGGCGCACATCACCCAGGAGGCCCAAGCATGAGGGCACTGCCGCTCTCCATCGGCACGATCCACTTCGTCGGCATCGGCGGCATCGGCATGTCCGGCATCGCCGAGGTGCTGCACACGCTCGGCTACACGGTGCAGGGCAGCGACGTCGCCGACAACGCCAACGTGAAGCGGCTGCGCGAGAACGGCATCGCGGTCGCGATCGGCCACGACGCGGCCAATCTCGGCGAGGCGCGCGTCGTCGTCGTCTCGACCGCGGTCCGCGCCGACAATCCCGAGGTCGCGTCGGCGCGGGCGCGGCTGATCCCGGTTGTGCGCCGCGCCGAGATGCTGGCCGAGCTGATGCGGCTGCGCTGGTCGATCGCGATCGGCGGCACGCACGGCAAGACGACGACGACGAGCCTGGTCGCCGCCGTGCTGGAGGCGGCGCATCTCGATCCGACGGTGATCAACGGCGGCATCATCGAGGCCTACGGCTCCAACACGCGTCTTGGCGAGGGCGACTGGATGGTCGTCGAGGCGGATGAGAGCGACGGCTCGTTCCTGCGCCTGCCGGCGGTGATCGCCGTCGTCACCAACATGGACGCCGAGCACCTTGACCATTGGGGCACCGCCGAGGCGATGACGGCGGGCTACGACCAGTTCGTCGGCAACATCCCGTTCTACGGTTTCGCAGTCTTGTGCATCGACCATCCGGCGGTGCAGCAGATGATCCCGCGCCTGTCCGACCGCCGCATCATCACCTACGGTTTTTCGCCGCAGGCCGACGTGCGGGCGGAACGGCTGGTGAGCGACCGGATGGGTGCGACGTTCGAGGTCGCGGTGACCGACCGGGCGCGCGGCCGGACGCGCAAGATGGGACCGTTCCGCTTGCCGATGCTGGGCAGCCACAACGTGTTGAACGCGCTCGCCGCGGTCGCCGTCGGCGTCGAGATGGAGATCGACGACGCGACTTTGCGCTCGGCTTTCGCAAGCTTCCGTGGCGTGAAGCGCCGCTTCACCAAGACCGGCGAGGCGGGCGGGATCACGGTGATCGACGATTACGGCCACCACCCGGTCGAGATCGGCGCGGTGCTGAAGGCGGCGCGCCAGGCGGGGGCGAAGAACGTCGTCGCCGTCGTGCAGCCGCACCGCTATTCGCGGCTGCAGACGCTGTTCGCCGAGTTCTGCACCTGCATGAACGACGCCGGCACCGTCATCGTCGCCGACGTCTATGCCGCCGGCGAGGCGCCGATCCCGGGTGTGGATCGCGACGCGCTGGTCGACGGGCTGCGGGCGAGCGGCCATCGCAGCGTCGTGCCGCTCGGCGGGCCGGAGCATCTCGCCGAGATGGTGCACGCGATCGCTCGGCAGGGCGACTTCGTCATCTGCCTGGGCGCCGGCAACATCACCGCCTGGGCGCAGACGCTGCCAGCCGAGCTGGCCCGCCTGCAGGCCGGCGGCAAGCGCATGCCTGGCGGCCACGCGGCATGATGGCGCACCCGCTCGACTGCCTCGACGACGCGCTCGCGACGCTGCGCGGCCGGGCGCAGCACGCGGCCCCGCTCGGCGCGCAGACCTGGTTTCGGGTCGGGGGCGCCGCCGAGTTGCTGGTGCGTCCAGCCGATGCGGAGGACCTCGCCGGCCTGCTCGCCGCGCTGCCGCTCGAAATGCCGTTGAGCGTGGTCGGCGCCGCATCCAACCTGATCGTGCGCGATGGCGGCATCAGCGGCCTCGTCGTGCGGCTGGCGCGCGGTTTTGGCGATGTGCGGGTCGAACCCGACGGCGTCGTCGCCGGTGCGGCGGCGCTCGACGTAACGGTGGCGGAACATGCCGCGGCAGCCGGACTGCAGGGACTCGAATTCCTGTCCGGCATTCCGGGCGCGGTCGGCGGCGCCGTCGCGATGAACGCCGGCGCGTATGGCAGTGACGTTTCGCAATGCCTCGACTGGGCGGAGATCGTGACCCGCACCGGCGAGTTGCGCAGGCTGGCGGCGCACGAGCTCGGTTTCTCCTATCGCCATGCGGCACTGCCCGCGGAATCCGTCGTCGTCAGCGCGCGGTTTCGCGCGACCCCGGGCGAGACCTCGGCGATTGCCGCGCGGATGACGAAAATCCGCGCCTCGCGCGAGGCGAGCCAGCCGGTTCGCGCCCGCACCGGCGGCTCGACCTTCCGCAACCCGCCGGACATGAAGGCGTGGGAGCTGATCGACACGGCCGGCTGCCGCGGCCTTGTGCGCGGCGGCGCGGAGGTCAGCGATAAGCATTGCAACTTCCTGCTCAACACCGGCACGGCGACCGCGGCCGATCTCGAGGGTCTTGGCGAGGAGGTGCGTCGGCGCGTGCATGCGGCGAGCGGCGTCACGCTGGTCTGGGAAATCCGGCGTCTCGGCATGCCTGGTGCGTGCCCGGTGGTCGTGCCGGATGCGCGCCCGGAGGTCATGTCGTGACGCGCGTCGCCGTGCTGCATGGCGGGATTTCCGCCGAGCGCGAGGTCAGCCTGTCCTCCGGGCGGCAGGTCGTCGCCGCCCTCGCTGCCGACGGCTTCGAGGTGCTGCCGATCGAGGTCGGCGCCGATCTCGGCGCGATGATCGCGGCCTTGTCGCCGCACGACGCGTCGCGTCCCGACGTGGTGTTCAACGCGCTGCACGGACGCTACGGCGAGGACGGCGTGATCCAGGGCATCCTTGATTGGCTCGACCTGCCCTACACGCATTCCGGCATGCGCGCCTCGGCGCTGGCGATGGACAAGCTCGCCGCGAAGGCGGTGTTTGCCGCCGCCGGGTTGCCGGTCGCACGCGGCGGCATCGTCGGCATCGAGGCGCTCGAGCGCGCCGATCCGATGGCTCGGCCGTACGTCATCAAGCCGGTGAACGAAGGCTCCTCCGTCGGCGTCAGCATTCTCCGCGAGGGCGACAACCGGCGGGCGGAAATTGCGCGCGAGTGGCGCTTCGGGCCCGGCGTGATGGTCGAGGAATTCGTGCCGGGGCGCGAACTCACGGTCGGCGTGCTCGATGACCGCGCGCTCACGGTGACCGAAATACTGGCGAGCGGGCACGCCTTCTACGACTACGACAGCAAATACGCCGCCGGCGGTTCGCAACACGTGCTGCCGGCGCGCATGGATGCCGGCCGCGCGGCGGAGGCGATGCAGGTGGCGCTCGCCGCGCACCGCGCACTCGGCTGCCGCGGCGCGACCCGGGCGGATTTCCGCTACGACGACACCAAAGGCGAGCCGGGCCGGCTCGTGCTGCTCGAGGTGAATACGCAGCCCGGCCTCACGCCCACTTCGCTGCTGCCGGAGCAGGCGGCGCATTGCGGCATCGGTTTTCCGGCGCTGTGCCGCTGGATGGTGGAGCACGCCGCATGCCGCGCGTGAACGACCGCCTCGTCGCCAGGACGGCCGCGTCGCGCAATGCGGCTCGCGCCAGTTCGGCCAAGGACCGGCCGTCGCGTCTGCGGCTCGTCCTGCGCCGGCAGCGCCGCCTCGCGCGCCCGTTCGGCATGGGCGTCGCGCTGCTCGGCGCCGTTGTCATCGGCGACGGCGCGCTCACCGGCCACACGGCGCCGCGCGGCGCCGGCGGCAGCATCATGACCTGGCGCGAGCGGCTCGGCCGGGCGATCGACATGCGGGTGCAGACGATCGACATCGAGGGGCGGGCAAATACGCCCGAACCGTTGCTGCGCGCCGCACTCGGCGTCAACAAGGGCGACCCGATCCTCGGGTTCTCCGTCGAGGCGGCCCGTCAGCGCATCGAGGGCCTGTCCTGGGTCGAGCACGTCGCCGTCGAACGCCGGCTGCCCGGCACGATTGCGGTGGCGCTGATCGAGCGACGGCCGTTCGCGATCTGGCAGAACCAGGGCAAGTTCGAATTGATCGACCGCGCCGGCGCGGTGGTCGCCAACGAGGACGTCTCCGCCTTCGGCGACCTGCCGCTCGTCGTCGGCGCCGGCGCGCCGCTGCATGCGGCGGACTTGCTGGACGCGCTGCAGGGCGAGCCGGACATCCGCGCGCGTCTCGCCGCGGCGGTGCGCGTCGGCGAACGGCGCTGGAACCTGCAGCTGAAGAACAGCATCACGATCCTGCTGCCCGAGGGCGCCGCACCGGCGGCGCTGCATCGGCTTGCCGAATTGCAGACCTCGGACGCGCTGCTCGATCGGCCGATCGCGGCGGTCGACCTCAGATTGCCCGACCGACTCGTCGTGCGTCCGCTACAGAGTGCCGCACCCGTAACGACTGCCGCGCCGAAGAGGTCGACGTGAACGACATGTCGCGACGCCATGGATCAGCCAGCATCATCCCGCCGGCCGAGGCGGAGCCGCCGCGCACGCGCCATCGCAGCGGCCCGTTCGGCGTGCTCGACATCGGCAGCAGCAAGATTGCCTGCCTGATCGGCCGGGTCGAGGGCGACGGCACGTTGCGCGTGCTGGCGTCGGGGTTCACCCGCTCGCGCGGCGTGCGCGGCGGCGGCATCACCGATCTCGACGAGGCGGAGCGGGCGATACGCGCGGCCGTGGGCCAGGCCGAGGACATGGCGGACCACCGGCTGCGCAACGTCGTCGCCAATCTCGGCTGCGGCTTGCCGGAAAGCCGGCTGTTCAACGTGCAATGGCCGGTGGGCGGCCGCGAGGTGACGGAGAGCGACGTGCGCCGGGTCGTAAACGAGGGCCGCGCCCGGGCGCAGAGCGAGGGCCGCGAGACGATCCACGCCTTGCCGGTCTCGTTTTCCGTCGATGAGACCAACGGAGTTGCCGATCCGCGCGGCCATCATTGCGAGCAGCTCAGCGCGCGTCTGCACGTGGTTGACGCGGCCACGATGGCTCTGCGCAATCTGGGATCATCGGTCGCCAGGTGCGACCTGGAGATTATCGAGCTGGTCTCCGCGCCATTCGCCTCAGGTCTGTCCTGCCTGGTTGCCGACGAGCGCGAGCTCGGCACCACGGTGATCGACATGGGTGGCGGCACGACCAGCATAGCCGTGTTCGCCGAGGGACAATTGCTGCACACGGCGCAGGTCGGCATCGGCGGCGGCCACGTGACGCGCGACATCGCGGGCGTGCTGTCGACGCCGATCGACAGCGCGGAACGGCTGAAGGTGATCTACGGCAATGCGCAACCGAGCCCCGACGACGAGCGCGAGATCCTGCAGGTGCAGCAGATCGGCGAGGAGGAGCACCATTTCGCTCGAGTGCCGCGCTCGATGGTGGTCGGCATCATCCGGCCGCGCCTCGAGGAGACCTTCGAACTCGTGCGCGACCGCCTCGAGGCGGCGGGGCTCGGCCGGATCGGCAAGCAGAGTCGCGTCGTGCTGACCGGCGGCGCGTCCCAGCTTGTCGGCGTGCGCGAGATGGCGGGCCGCATCCTTGATCGTCCGGTACGCCTCGGCCGGCCTGCCGGTCTGCGCGGGCTCGCGGACGCGGCGTCCGGACCGGCGTTTTCGACCGCCGCCGGGCTGCTCGCCTGGGCCGCCGGCGACGGCCGGGCGCTGCACGACATCGATCTCAATCCGGAACGGCCGAGCGGGCTGCTGCGCCGGATCACGACGTTCCTGCGCGAGCGCCTCTGACGCCGTAACGCTCTTACCCATAACACCCCAAGGTCCTGACGGGAGAAACCGATGACCCTCAATCTCACCATTCCCCAGCAACTGCACCAGGATTTCACCCCGCGCATCACTGTCGTCGGCGTCGGCGGCGGCGGCACCAACGCCGTCGACAACATGATCGCGCTCAACCTTCAGGGTGTGGATTTCGTCGTCGCGAACACCGACGCGCAGCAGCTGATGCACTCCAAGGCCGACCGGCGCATCCAGCTCGGGCCGCATCTGACGCAAGGGCTTGGCGCCGGGGCGAAACCCGAGATCGGCCGCGCCGCGGCGGAGGAGGCGGGCGACGAACTCGCCCGCCAGCTCGACGGCGCGCACATGGTGTTCATCACCGCCGGCATGGGCGGCGGCACCGGCACCGGTGCGGCGCCGGTGATCGCGCGGATGGCGCGCGAGCGCGGCATCCTCACCGTCGGCGTGGTGACCAAGCCGTTCACCTTCGAGGGTGCGCGCCGCGCCAAAGCGGCGGATGCCGGCATCGCCGAATTGCAGAGCTACGTCGACACGCTGATCGTCATCCCGAACCAGAACCTGTTCCGCCTGGCGACCGAGCGGACGGGCTGGAAGGAGGCGTTCAAGATGGCCGACCACGTCCTCTACATGGGCGTGCGCGGCGTGACCGACCTGATGGTCGCACCAGGCCTGGTCAATCTCGACTTTGCCGACATACGCACGGTGATGGCCGAGATGGGCAAGGCGATGATGGGCACCGGCG
>CAXTSD010000146.1:0-6272 GCA_964246775.1 uncultured Acetobacteraceae bacterium
TCGCACAAGTGCGATGGGACCCGACGCTGGGGTCAGTGGACCCCAGACCCCATTTTTCTTAATAAATGGATTTCAAAGGCTATGCCTTTGATGGGGTTAAGGGGCAAAGCCCCTTACCTTACTTGTTCAACCACCTGCTAGACTAGCGCCATGCCGCGCGGTGACCTGTTCCCAGACATCGGGCCGTTCCAGACCGGCTACCTGCCGCTGTCCGGCGGCCACATCATGTACTGGGAGCAGGTCGGCAACCCGCGCGGCCGGCCGGTGCTGTTCCTGCACGGCGGCCCGGGGGCAGGGGCGGGGGTCGTGCATCGCCGCTTCTTCGATCCGGCGTTCTGGCGCGTCGTGATCTTCGACCAGCGCGGCGCCGGCCGCTCGCGCCCGCTCGGCAGCCTGGCCGGCAACACCACCGCGGCGCTGGTCGACGACATCGAGGCGCTGCGCCGCTATCTCGACGTCGACAGCTGGCTGGTGTTCGGCGGCTCCTGGGGCTCGACGCTGGCGCTCGCCTACGCGCAGGCGCACGCCCGCCACATCGCCGGGCTGGTGCTGCGCGGCGTGTTCCTCGGCCGTCAGAGCGAGGTCGAGTGGTTCCTGCACGGCCTCGCCGCAATCTTTCCCGACGCCCACGCCGCGTTTGCCGGCTTCCTGCCCGAGAGCGAGCGCGCCGACCTGCTCGGCAGCTACCTGCGTCGCCTCACCGACCCGGACCCGATGGTGCACATGCAGGCGGCGCGCGCCTGGTCGGTCTATGAGGGATCATGCAGCACCCTGCTGCCAAGCCCGGACACCGTCGCCTCGTTCTCACAAGACCGCACGGCGCTCGGCCTGGCCCGGATCGAGGCGCACTATTTCGCCAACAACCTGTTCCTGCCGCCCGAAGGCCTGCTCGGCCGGATGGACCGCCTGGCCCACATCCCTGGCGAGATCGTGCAAGGGCGCTACGACATGGTGTGCCCGCCGGTCTCCGCCTTCGACCTCGCGCAAGCCTGGCCGTCGGCCCGGCTGACGGTGATCCCGGACGCCGGGCACTCGGCGCTCGAGCCTGGCATACGCCGCGCCCTGGTCGCCGCCGTCGAGCGATTCCGCCACGCGCGCTGAAACCCGATCAGGCGCAACGTGTTGACGCGGAACAAATCGCCGTCGTCGCCCCGCCCGCCGTGAACATAACCGACGTTGCGGCGTTGCACCGGCCTGGACGCGGCGCAGGCTTCGTCATCCGGCTATCAGGAGTATTTCCCGCATGTCCCGCAAGCTCACCCTCATCGCCGCGCTGGCGTTGCTGCCGATCGCCGCCTGTTCGAACGGCACGCCGCCGGCCACCACCGCCGCGGCGCCAACCCCGCCGCCAGTCGCCGCCAACGACCAGACCTTCGCCAACACCGCGGCGACCGGCGGCATGGCCGAGGTGCAGGCGGCGCAGCTTGCGCTGACCAAGACCAAGCGCCCGGGGATCACCAGGTTCGCCAACGACATGATCACCGACCACACCAAGGCGAACCAGCAGCTGATGCAGCTGGCGCAGAGCAAGAACATCACCCTGCCGACCAGCCTGATGGACGACCAGCAGCAGCAATTGACCAAGCTGCAGGGCGAGTCCGGCCGCGCCTTCAACCACGACTACGTCGCCGACCAGGCGATGGACCACCAAATGATGCTGACTGCGTTCCAGGACGAGGCGGCCAACGGCACCGACCCCGACCTCAAGGCGTTCGCGGCACAGACCGTGCCGGTCATCCAGTCGCACCTCGTGGCGGCGCAGAAGCTGGCAAGCGCCGGCGGCGGCGGCATGCGTCACCACATGAGGAAGCACATGAAGGCGACGGGCTGAGTGTAGGCAAGGCAAGGGGCTTTGCCCCTTGACCCCATCAAAGGCGGAGCCTTTGAGATCCATTTATTAAGAAAATGGGGGGGGCCCCCGGGCCCCCCGCGTCGGGTCCGATCGCACTTGTGCGATGGGTGCCCGGTCGGGGGCAGAGCCCTCGCCTTACTTTTTTTAGCGAGGCCCGGATGTCAAGCGACCATGACGAGTTGCGTCGGATGCGCGAGGAGGTCGACGAGCTCAGCGGCCCGACGATGCCGCCGCAGGTCACCGAGGCGGCCAATCGCGCCCGCGCGGCGGCAAGCAGCGCCCGCGACGTCGCCGGCGACCGCATCAGCCAGCTGTCGGAGCAGGTGCAGGACCGCCCGTTCCTCGGCGTGCTGGTCGCCGCCGGCCTCGGCTACCTGCTGGCCCGCTACGTCGTGCGGGCCTGAGCCACTACCAGCGCCACTCGCCGCCGCGCATCACCGCTACCAGCTCCACTCGCCGCCGCGCATCAACGCCTCGGCCCGCCCGTCGGCGGCAACCCCGTCCACATCCATCTCGCCCGAGCCGATCATCCAGTCGACGTGGATCAGGCTGTCATTGGCGCCCGCCGCCGCCGCCTGCTCCTGGCTCAGCGACTCCGCGTCGACCAGGCACTCGGTATAGGCCGAGCCCATGGCGATATGGCAGGCCGCATTCTCGTCGAACAGCGTGTTGCGGAACAGCAGGCCCGAGCGGGCGATCGGCGAGGCGTTCGGAACCAGCGCCACCTCGCCGAGATGGCGCGCGCCGGCGTCGGTGTCGCGCAGCCGGGTCAGCGCCTCGCCGCCCTGGCGCGCCGAGACCTCGATCGCCCGCCCCGCCTCGAACCGCATGGTGATGCCGTCGATCAGCGTGCCGCGCAGGGCGAGCGGCTTGCTGCTGGTCACGTGGCCGTCCACCCGGTCGCGATGCGGCGTCGTGAACACCTCCTCGGTCGGGATATTCGGGTTGCAGACGACGCCGTTGCGCGCCGCGGAGGCGCCGCCCTTCCACAGGTGACCGTCGGCGAGACCGACGCGAAGATCGGTGCCCGGCGCGCGAAAGTGCAAGCCCGCGTAGCGACGCGCGTTCAGCCGCGCCGACCAGGCGGCGAGGCGCTCGTAATGCGCCGCCCACTCCGCCAGCGGGTCCGCCGCGTCGACGCGCGCGGCGGCGAAGATCGCCTCCCACAATTGGTCGACCGCGACCGCCTCGTCCTCGCCGGGAAACACCGCGCGCGCCCAGCCGGGGCTCGCCGCCGGCAGCACCAGCCAGTTGACGTGGAACTGGGTGATCAGGTCGAGCCGGCGCTTGCCCGCCGCCGCCTGGGCGCGGGCGATCCGCCCGATCCGCGCCGGGTCCTGGCCGGCAAGCAGCATCGGGTCGCCCGAGGTAATCGAGAGGCTCGCCGCGTTGCGCTCATGCGCCGTCGCGATGGCGTCCGCGAGCCACCCCGCCGCGACGTCGAAACTTTCCTCGGGGGCGTGCAGCAGCCTGATCAGCGCCGCCCGCTCGTCGACGAACAACGTCGTGACCAGGCTGGCGCCGGCGCGATAGGCGTGCTCGGTGACCCGGCGCACCAGCGGCGCCGCCTCGATCTGCGCCTGGATGATCAGTTCCTGGCCAGGCTGCAGGTTGAGCCCGCTGCGTATCGCCACCGCGGCGAGCCGGTCCAGCCTGGCGTCAAAGCTCGTCTCGGGCCTCACGTCGCTGTCCATTGACGGTCCTCACAGCGGCTTGTGGCCGCGTTCGATCAGGCGGGACAGCAGGCCGCGCTTGCCCGACTTGTCCGAAGCCGCGCCCGGATCGAGGCGCCGCGCGCCGGCCGCCTCGCGCTCGCGCTGGCGGCTCTCCAGCGCCTCCGCCCGCGCCTTTTCGGCAAGCCACTTGTCGAGCGTCATGCCGGCCTTGGCGGCGCGTTTGGCTTCATAGGAGCGCTGCCCCTCCGTCATCGTCCGCATCGCCGCACCCCGTCTGCTCTGAAGAAAAGGCCTGCTTTTTTGAAAAAAAGCAGCAAAAAACTTTTGTTAATTAAAGACTTGCTAGCCTCGCGGTCAAGTTTATGATCAAAAGCTTTTTGGTTCTTTTTCTCGAAAAAGAACTGCTTCCTTTCACGGGACCCCAGCAATGAGCGAGGCACGCGTAAAAGCCGGGCTGTGGGTGCGCGCCGCGCTCAGGCTGGGCGACGTCGATGGCAAGCCGGGGATGGTCCTGCGTCGCGGCGACGAGGATGCAGGCGGCGTATTGGTCGTGCTGCGCGGCCGGCGCGGCCTCACCGTGCTCAGCCAGACGCGCGATGCCGCCGGGCAGCCCGCCTGGCTGCGCGGCACCGGCGCCGAGCCGGTCGACGAGGCGACCGCCGACGCCTACCTGGCGCGCCAGACCGGGCGCGATCCGGACGTCTGGGTGCTTGAGTTCGACGCCCCCGACCTGCTGCCGCCATTCGCCGGGGCGCTGCTGTCCTGAGCCTCGCCTGCCGCGCCGGGCCGGTTACGCCGCGTCAGCGCAGGTTGCGTGCCGGAGCGTCGGCGCCGAGGCTGAGATCAAGGCCGGCCGGCGCCATCGCCACCTCATCAAAGGCGTTGCGGTCGCCATCGTTGCGGTTGCCGGCGTTGCGGCGGCCGCGCGAGGCGAGGCGCAGGTCGCTCGGCGCCGGATCAAGGCGCGGCATCGGGGCGTGCTCGACGGCGGCGATGATGTGGCCGGCATCGGCGCGCGGATAGATGAAGCCGTTGGTCGGATAGATGCTGCCATAGGTGTCGCCCATGGCGACGCGCACGGCGGACCAGTCGTTGTTCTCGGAGACGTCGACGACGGAGATGTTGCGGCTGATGCCTCGGCTCGCCCAGTGCGACTGGTCGATGATGATGGTGCGGCTGTCGACGACGTCGCTGACCACGGCGACGTGGCCGAGGCGCATGCGCCCGTTGGCCTGGAACGACAGCACGCTGCCCGGTTCGGGGCGCTGGCCGCGGGCGTAGACGCCGGCCGCGTTGTCCCACCAGTCGACGGCGTTGCCGGAGAGCTGGACGTCGCTCGCCTCCTTGGCGAACGCGACGCATTGCAGCACCGGCAGGCGGGCGCGATGGCGATACGAGGCGTGGTGGAAGAAATGCCGCCCGCCGGAGCCGTGCCGGCCATGCGCCGTGGCCGGCGTCGGTGTGAGCGGCGCCAGCGCGCCGATGAGCAGTCCGAGGAGCGCTGCCGTCTTGCCAGCACTGGTGAACCCCATGCCCGGTATCCCCTCCGCAGTCGTGAACGCGGAGGGTACGTATCAATGCGGTTACGTTCGCGGCAACCGCCAGGAGCATCGAACAAGCAAAGGCGACGAACTTTGTACGAAACCGCCTGTGGACAGAGGTAAGTTTCGGGAAAGCTATCCTATTGGCGCAGATCAGAGCTGCATCACAGACGTGGGACCGCGGCCCGCCCAGCCTTGTGGCTCATCTGCTTCACTGTGTCGCACAGGACACTTCGACGGTCAAGCGCCATTTGCAACGAGATCCGGATTTTCCGCGTTTCGCACAACTCTATTTCACGTGCGTTTCGCACGATTATTTGGTGGTGATCAGCATGATCTCGACCAGATAGGCCGGGTCGGCGAGCACCGCCTCGACGCAGGCGCGGGCCGGCGCGCCGCCCTCCGGCAGCCAGGCCGACCACACCTCGTTCAGCGCCGCCCGGTCGGCGATGCTCTTGAGCCAGATCTGCGCCTGCAGCAGCCGCGTCTTGTCGGTGCCGTGCTGCTCGAGCAACGCGTCAAGCTGATCGAGCACGTCGCGGGTCTGGCCGCGTATGTCCTTGGCGGTGTCGGCGGCGACGACGCCCTGGGTGAAGACGAAGCCGTGATACTCCACCGCCTTCGACATCACGGCGTCGGCGCCGCTGCGCAGTATCTTGCTCATGGACGACACTCCTTCTGGGGATTACTGCGCCGGCGAGGGCGCGATCGAGCCGGGGGACAGCCGGGTGGTGCTGCCGCTCGGCACCGCGTTCAGCGACTGGTTGTTCTCCTTGAGGCAGCCGGCGAGCTGCTCGTCGCGTCCGTAGCGCTGGCTGAGGCCGTTCGAGGTGACGCCGGGCAGGCCGCTGGTGGAAAACGGCGTATCGCGCTGGTCGCGCTCGGAGAGCAGGTAGCGGTTCTGCGCGTAGAACGTCTGGTCCGCCTGCCTTTCGCAAAAGCTGGCGGCCGCCTGGTCGGCATGGTTCGGCGCCGGCGCCTGGCCGGCGCAGCCGGCGAGCATGAGGGCGAGCGCCGCCGGTCGAACAAGGGCGTGGGTCATGCAAGGGCTCCTCGCCGCGCGCGCGATGCACCGGCTTGCTGCTCGTAACGAGCGGTTTGATCAGAGACAACGTCCTCGGCCATGCCCAGGCAGCCGCGCAGCGCCGCCTCGTCGAACCGCGCGTCGCGCCCGAGCGGGCAGCGCGCCGCGGCGGCGAGCAG
>CAXTSD010000147.1:0-6266 GCA_964246775.1 uncultured Acetobacteraceae bacterium
CGCCGGCGGCACCTGCGCCAGCGCGTCGTTCGCCTGCTCGTCGTCGCCGAGAGCGGTCAGCGCGCGTATCAACCCGCCCCAGGCCTCCGGGTTCTCCGGCTCGCCTTGCAGCACCGCGCTGAACGCGTCCGCCGCGGTCTCGGGCTGGCCCTGTTCCAGCGCCGCCCGGCCTTCGGCGACCAGCTCGGCCGACGGCATCGCGCCGCCCGCGAGTTTCAGCAGGCTCTCGACGAAGCGCTTGATCTCGCTCTCCGGCTGCGCGCCCTGGAACATGTCGGCGATCTGCCCCTGCCAGAAGGCGGCGACCGTCGGCACCGATTGCAGCGGCAGGCCAAGCTGGGTCAGTTGCTGCACCAGGGCGCGGTTCTGGTCGATGTCGATCTTGACCAGGTGCACCCGGCCGCCGGCCGCGGTGACGACGCGCTCGAGCGCCGGGGTCAGCGTCTTGCACGGCCCGCACCAGGTCGCCCAGAAATCGACGAGCACCGGCACCGTGCGCGACATCTCGACCACCAGCGGCATGAAGCTGCGCTGGTCGGCATCGACGATCCAGGCCGCCGGCCCGTCCGCTGGCGCGACAGTGGCTCCGGCGGCGGCGGGTCTCGCGGGGGGCGCGGCGGCCCGTGGTGGCGGCGGTTTCTGGCCGATGATGTAGTCCATGAGCAAAGTTCCGTCTGTCGAAGTCTGCCTGTCGAAGTCCGTCCGTCTCTGGCGCCCGGTGACGCAAGCCGGGCTTGTCTGCCGCGGCCCGGCCCGGCTAGGCCAGGGCGGGCAAGGGCGCCGGGATCACGCATACGTTGATCTGGCTACGGTCGGGCAAAGCGCCACCGCGCGGCAGCCGGCCTTCGCCGGCGCTACAATGCCCGTCGGCGTCCGGCAGGTCCAGCACTGCGCAGTCCCGCTTGCGCTCCGCGCCGGTTACGCTTAGAAGCCCGGCCTCACGGAGCGCGGGCGTAGCTCAGGGGTAGAGCACAACCTTGCCAAGGTTGGGGTCGAGGGTTCGAATCCCTTCGCCCGCTCCGGATGTCTTCAACCTCAGCGGGTGACACGGGAGCCGGGCTCGCCGGCACGGTAGCGACATCCGAGCGGACCAGGAGTGCCAGTCGGCGGGAACAGATCGTGTGCGGCTTTCCCTCGGGCGAGGCCGGCCTATCGCCCCGATGCGTCGACGCCATCCCGGATTGCGATCACCACCAGGCAGGCGCGGTCATACGGCTCGCTTGATATCGGTCTGGGAAAAATCGTCGCCCTTGAACAACAAGGGCTCGCCGGTCGCGCGGGCGAGGGCGTAGGAGAGGCAGTCGCCGAGGTTCAGCCCCGCCGGGTGCCGGCCCTTGCCGAACCGGCGGAAGGCGTCGATGGCGAGGTCGACGTGCTCGGGTCCGAAGGCGACCGTCTCCACCTCGCCTTCGGCGCAAAACTCGCGCAGGTCGCGCAGCCGCTGTTCGCCCGTGCGGCGCAACATCACCATGCCGACCTCCAGCATCGTCGGCGCGCCCACAAGCCGCGTCTGCGCAGCGGCGATGGCTTCGACAAAGCTGCGGCGCTCGGGCTCGCCCACCATGATGGCGACCAGCGCCGAGCTGTCGATCACCACGAGGAGGGCGCCATCAGGACGGCAGACCGTTCTCGTCGTATCCGATGATCTCGTCGGCCGACCGGGGATCGAGAACAGGCAGGGCGTCGCAGCGGCCGGCGATCGCTTCCAGTTCGTCGGCGAGGTTGGCGGGGCGGCCGCGCTTCAAGCGCTCACGCCGCAGCCGCTCGGCCAGCGCGGTGCGAACGGCTTCGGTGAGCGTCTCGCCGGTCAGGCTCGCGACCTGGCGGGCGAGCCTGTCGGTTTCCTTGTCCTTCAGACTCAGCGCCATGAGACTCGTCCGTATAGAATTGCACGCTCTTTATATACGACCATACGACCCGTAGGGGAACTGTTCGACGTGCTCGGACGTCGGACGCTGTGCTGACGGCGATTTTGCTCCCGGCTGCTTGCCAACTCCGGCCTTTCAGCAGCCTGCCAGGCAAGACGGAAGGACCATGGCCATGACCATGCGTGACGCGGCAACCCACTCGGCGATGATGATCCTGCTGGCCTGTGGGCTGGCTTCCCCCGCGCGGGCTGAGACCAGCGGTTCAAGCCCTGCCTGGGTCGGCACCTGGGCCGCGGCACCGCAGAGCGGCACGGAGAACGGCGCCAGCGGCATCAGCTTCAACGGGCAGACCTTGCGCCAGACCGTCCATACGAGCCTCGGCGGCGCCGAGGCGCAAATCCACGTCTCGAACCTTTTCGGAACCCGGACGCTCACGATTGCCGACGTGCACATGGCGCGGCCCACCGGCGATGGCGGCGTCGATACGACGACCGACAAGCAGCTCACCTTCGGCGGCCAGACCTCGACCACGATCGCGCCAGGAGCGGCGATCGTCAGCGATCCGGTCGCCTTTCCGGTCCCGGCGCTCGGCGAGGTGAGCATCAGCATGTTCCTCCCTGACGACACCGGGCCGGACGATACCCAGCATACCGACGCGCTGCAGACGAACACCATCGCTGCGGGCGACGTGTCGGGACAGGCGTCGATCGCCGGCGCGACGACAACCACAAGCGGCTACTACCTGACCGGCCTCGACGTGCAGAGCTCGACCGCGCTCGGCGCCGTCGTCACGCTCGGCGCCTCGATCACCGACGGCTACGCCTCGACGACGAACGCCAACCGGCGCTGGCCGAACCTCCTCGCCGCGCGTTTCGCACAGGCCGGCGACCAGGTCGGCGTGCTGAACGAGGGCATCGCCGGCAACCGGCTGCTCGCCGACATCACCGGTCCGAGCGCTCCGTCGCGGTTCGGCCGCGACGTGCTGGCGCAAGCCGGCGTGCGGGCGGTGATCGTCTCGGACGATCCGATCAACGATCTCGGGGTCGCCGCTTTCCTCGGCTGGGCGCCGCCGTCGTCCCAGCAGTTCATCGCCGCGCTGCAACAGATGATGAACAGCGCCCATTCGAGCGGCGTCAAGTTCATCTGCTCGACATTGACGCCCTATCAGGGTGCCGGCGTCTACACTCCTGCGGGAGAGACCATACGCGAGCAGTACAACGACTTCGTCCGGCAGCCAGGCAACGGCTGCGACGCGATCGTGGATCAGGACGCAGCGGTGCACGATCCGCAAAACCCGACGCGCTATCTGTCATCGTATGACAGCGGCGATCACCTGCATCCAAACGACGCCGGCTACGCGGCAATCGCCGCGGCGGTCGACCTGTCGGTGATCTCCACCATGTCCAGCACCGGCGCAACGCCGTAACGGGCGTGCCCCGACCGACGACTTCCGGTTCGGTCGCCTGATGCCCTACACTCTGCGCATGCGCTATGTCTCCACCCGCGGCCAGGCCGCCACGCGGGATTTCTCGGGCGTGCTGCTCGCCGGCTTGGCGGAGGATGGCGGGCTCTACATGCCCGAGGCCTGGCCGCACTTCTCGGCGGCCGAGCTGCGGTCGCTGCGCGGGCTGCCCTATGCCGAGCTCGCCGCCCGCGTGCTCGCTCCGTTCGCCGCCGGCTCGATCGACCTGCCGACGCTGCGGCGGCTGTGCGGGCAGGCCTATGCGGGGTTCGGCCACCCGGCCGTCGTGCCGCTGGTGCAGCTGGAAACCGGCTTGTTCGCGCAAGAGCTGTTCCACGGCCCGACGCTCGCCTTCAAGGACGTGGCGATGCAGCTGCTCGGGCGGCTGTTCGACCACGTGCTGGCGGAGCGCGGCCGGCACGTCACCATCGTCGGCGCGACGTCGGGCGATACCGGGTCCGCCGCCATCGAGGCCTGCCGCGACCGCGCCAACATCACGTTGGTAATCCTGCACCCGCTCGGCCGCACGAGCGAGGTGCAGCGCCGGCAGATGACCACGGTCGACGCCGGCAACGTCGCCAACATCGCCGTCGAGGGCACTTTCGACGACTGCCAGGACCTGGTGAAGGCGATGTTCGCCGACGAGCCGTTCCGGCGCGAGCTGCAGCTCTCGGCGGTGAACTCGATCAACTGGGCACGCGTCGCCGCACAGATCCCGTACTACGTCGCCGCGGCCCTGGCGCTCGGCGGGCCGGATCGCGAGGTCAGCTTCGCGGTGCCGACCGGCAATTTCGGCAACGTGCTCGCCGCCTGGGCGGCGCGGCGGATCGGCCTGCCGGTCAGCCGCCTGATCGTCGCCGCCAACCGCAACGACATACTGGCGCGCTTTCTTGCCGCCAACGACATGAGCGTGCGCGAGGTCGAGGCGAGCCTGTCGCCGTCGATGGACATCCAGGTCAGCTCCAATTTCGAGCGCCTGCTGTTCGAGCTGCAGGACCGCGACGCCGCTCTCACCGCCCGCACGATGACCGGCTTCCGCCGGACCGGCCGCATGCGGGTCACTGACGCGGCCTGGCGGCGGGCGGGCGAGCTGCTGCACGGGTTCCGGCTCGACGACGCCGGCACGATATCGGAGATGCGCCGCATGGACGCCGAATGCGGCTATCTCGCCGACCCGCATACCGCAATCGGCATCGCCGCCGCCCGCGCGCTGGCCTCAGCCGACGTCCCGACGGTCGCCATAGCCACCGCCCATCCGGCAAAGTTTCCCGACGCGGTGGCGCAGGCGACCGGCCGGCGACCCCCCCTGCCGCCGCGCCTCGCCGACCTGTATGAACGACGCGAACGCTTCGTCACCGCGCCGAACGACCTCGCCTCGATCAAGGCCCTCGTCCGCGCCAGCACCCTGAGGAATGCCGCATGAACACGCCGGACGTAAGCGGCGCCATCCGTCTCACCCGCCTGCCGTCGGGCCTGACGGTGGTCACCGAGACGATGGACCGAGTCGAGACCGTCTCGTTCGGCGCCTATGTCGCGACCGGCACCCGCAACGAGTCGGCGGACGAGAACGGCGTCTCGCATTTTCTCGAGCACATGGCCTTCAAGGGCACCGAGCGCCGCTCCGCGATGCGGATCGCCGAGGAGGTCGAGAACGTCGGCGGCCACATCAACGCCTACACCGCGCGCGAGCAGACCGCCTACTACGTCAAGATGCTGCGCGAGGACCTCGCCCTCGGCGTCGACATCATCGGCGACATCCTGACCCACAGCACCTTCGCCGCCGAGGAGGTCGAGCGCGAGCGCGGCGTGATCCTGCAGGAGATCGGCCAGGCGAACGACACGCCCGACGACATCATCTTCGACCACTTCCAGCAGACCGCCTATCCCGGCCAGGCGATGGGCCGGCCGGTGCTCGGCACCGAGGCGATCATCAAGGATCTCGGGCGCGACGCCATCGCCGGCTACATGCGGCGCCACTACGGCCCCGCCAACGCCGTCATCGCCGCCGCCGGGGCGCTCACGCACGAGCAAGTCCTCGGCCTCGTCGACCAGCATTTCGCCGACCTGCCGGCGGTCGACCAGCACGTCGCCGAGACCGCCCGCTACCAGGGCGGCGAGTTCCGCGAGGCGCGCGAGCTCGACCAGGTGCACGTGGTGCTCGGCTTTCCCTCGGTCGCCTATGCCGACCCGGACTACTACCCGACGCTGCTGCTCAGCACGCTGCTCGGCGGCGGGATGTCGTCGCGGCTGTTCCAGGAAGTGCGCGAGAAGCGCGGCCTCGTGTACTCGATCTACTCCTTCACCGCGCCGTTCCTCGATGGCGGCCTGTTCGGCATCTATGCCGGCACCGGCGAGGCGGAGGCGGAGGAGCTGGTCCCGGTCACTCTGGAAGAACTGCGCCGGGTGCAGGCCGGCGTCACCGACGACGAGTTGCGCCGCGCCCGCGCCCAGGTGAAAGCCTCGCTGCTGATGTCGCTCGAGAGCACCGGCAGCCGCTGCGAGGCGCTGGCCCGCCAGCTGCAGGTGCACGGCCGCATCATCCCGGTCGCCGAGACCGTCGCCAAGCTCGACCGCGTCAGCATCGCCGACGTCGAGCGCGCCGCCGCCCGGATCTTCCGCGGCCGCCCGACGCTCGCCGCCATGGGCCCCGCCGGCAAGGTTCCCGGCCTGCCGTCGATTGCCGAAAGCCTCGCGGCGTGAGCCTCGCGCTGCTGGCCGAGCGGCGCGACCGCGCCGCCGGCGCCGGCGCCGACGCGGCGGACGCGGTGCTGATCAGCGGCACGTCGCTGTCGGTGCAGCGCCGCCTCGGCCGCACCGAGCACCTTGAGCGCTCGGAGGGCAGGGATCTCGGCTTGCGGGTCTTCGTCGGCAAGCGCTCGGCGAGCGCGCGGAACCGCGCCGGATCGGCGCTGGTGGCCGACACCATGGCCGAGGTG
>CAXTSD010000148.1:0-6265 GCA_964246775.1 uncultured Acetobacteraceae bacterium
GGCCGGGGCTGACCGCCTGGCCCGGCTTGATCTGCTGCAGGCCTTCGGTGATCACCGTCTGGCCGTCTTGCAAGCCGCTGGTGACGGCCGCGGTCTGCGCCGTCGACTGGCCGAGGACGATATGGGTGCGCACCGCCTTGTTGCTCGGATCGACGGTGTAGACGTAGTCGCCACTCTGGTCGGACAGCACGGCCGCACGCGGAATGCCGATCGCGGTGATCGGCGTCACGCCTTGCAGCAACACCGTCACGAACTCGCCGTCGAACAGCTCGCGGGCGCCGGGCTGGCCGGCTGCAGCACCGCCACTCACCGGATTGGGGAACACCGCACGCAAGGTGATCGTGTCGGTGCTGGTGGAGACGGTCGGCGAGGTATAATCAACGGTGCCCTGCTGGCCGTACATGTCGCCGGTCTGCAGGCGGATCCTGGCCAGCACCGCCTTGTAGCCGCCCTGGCCGGCATAGCGCCGACGCAGCTCAAGCACCTCGCGTGTCGAAACCGGGAACAGCACGTACATCGGGTCCTGGCTGACGATCGTCGCCAGCGTGCCGGTGCTGGGGCTGACCACGTTGCCCTCGGTGACCAGGGTGGAGCTGATCTCGCCGTCGATCGGCGAGCGTATCTCGGTGTAGCTGAAATTGATCTGCGATTGCGTCAGCGCCGCCTGGGCGGCGAGCAGCTGCGCCGCCTGGCTGCGCTGCTGGGCGGTCGCATCATCGACGGTCGAGCGCTGGCCGGCCGGCGTGTTCAGCAGCGACTGGGCGCGATTGAAGGTGATCGTCGCATTCTGCAGCAGCGCGTTGGCCTGGGCGACGGAGGCCTGCTTGGATTGCAGGTCAGCCTGGAAGGGCGGCTGCTCGAGCCGGTAGAGCAGGTCGCCGCGCTTCACCTCGCTGCCCTCGCGGAACAGCCGCTGCTCGAGGAAGGCGGTCACCCGGGCGACGATCGCCACCCGGTTCACCGCCTGGACGCGCCCGACGAACTCGTCCGACTCGGTGACCGGGATCGGCTTCGCCCGCACGACGCCGACCGCAAGCGGGCCGGGCGGCGCCTGCGCCGCGGCGTCCCCGGCGATCACCAGGACGCCGACCGCAAGGCCGACCATCGCGGCCGCAAACACCGGCGCTGGCACCGTCTTAGTGGCCGTCTTAGTGAAGGCAAGGCGGGGCATCGTGGTATCCCTGGTCAAGCTCAGGCCAGCCCAGCCGGGCGTCGCCTACCCGCGTCAGTTGACGGGCGGGACGCACTAGAAAGGGCGCTGACCGTTCGGTCAATCTCCGTCGTTGCGGGACAGTGCGGCGGGCCGGCGCGAGAGGGCAGCATGGAGGGTGCAATGCAGCATGTCAGTTGCGGCGTCATCGTCACCGACGGGATGCGGCTGCTGCTCGGCCACGCGACGCGCTCGCCGCGCTGGGACATACCCAAAGGTCTGGTTAACGCCGGCGAGACGACGCTCGACGGCGCGCTCCGAGAGCTCGAGGAGGAGACCGGGCTGGTCGCGTCGCCCGGCGCGCTGGCCGGGTTGGGCGAGCACGACTACCGGCCAGGAAAGCGCCTCGCGCTATTCGCCTGGCGCGTGGCGACCCTGCCCGACCCGGCCCGGCTCGTCTGCCGGTCGCGCTTTGCGACGCGTGCCGGGGAGAGCCTGCCGGAGTTCGACCGCTTCGGGCTGTTCACCTGGGACGAAGCCGCGACCCGCATCGGCCGCGACCTCGCGCGGTTGCTGGCAGCAGCGCGGCCCGCTCTCGCCTTGCGGAAATGTGTAGCCGCCTCGCCGTGAGAGCGCGGCACCACCGGGCCGCTGGCGCGCTCAGCCCTGATCGAGGAGGCAACCGGCATGGCCCAGCAGATACCGATCGACCCGTCGAGCGTCGCCGGCGATGAGCAGCCCGACGGCGCGCTGCAGGTCGCGCCGGACATCGCCTACCAGCGCGAGGCCTTCGTCAACGTCGTCTATATCGGCACTCCGGGAGCGCCGGGCTGGGTGCTGGTCGACACCGGCATCCCCGGTGTCGCCAGCCGCATCACCGCCACCGCCGCAGCACGCTTCGCCAACCACCCGCCAAGCGCGATCGTGCTGACGCACGGCCATTTCGACCATGTCGGCACGCTCGAGACGCTGGCGCAGCGCTGGGGAGTGCCGGTCTACGCCCACGCGCTCGAGCGGCCTTACCTCGACGGCTCGGCCAGCTACCCGAAGCCGGATCCGGGCGTCGGCGGCGGCGTCATGGCGTTGCTCTCGCCGCTGTATCCGCGCAGCCCCGTCAACATCGGCCGCCAGCTGCATGACCTGCCTGAGGATGGCGGCATACCGCCGCTGCCAGGCTGGCGCTGGCTGCACACACCCGGGCACTCGGTCGGCCACGTCTCACTCTGGCGCGAGGCGGACCGCGGGCTGATCGTCGGCGACGCCTTCATCACCGTCGCCGGCGAGAGCGCCTACGCGACCGCGCTCCAGGACCCCGAGCTGCACGGGCCGCCGAAATACTTCACCCACGACTGGCAGGCGGCGTCCCGCTCGGTCACCGCCCTGGCCGCATTGGAGCCGGAACTCGTCGTCACCGGCCATGGCCGGGCGATGCGAGGATCGGCGATGCGCGAGGCCCTGCACACCCTCGCACGCGAGTTCGACCGCACCGCCGTTCCGAGGGAGGGACGCTACACCGACAACCCGCAACGGGCGGAGGACGGCAGCGCCTACAAGACGACGTGACGCCCCGCTTCAGGCGGCGTCGGCCCGCAGCGCCAGCTCGGGATGCACCTCGAACCCCGCTTCGGTCTTCGCCCGCAGTTCCTCGACGCTGACGCCAGGGGCCGCATCCACCAGCGTCAGTCCTGGGCGGCCGACGTCAAACACCGCGAGTTCGGTGATGACGAGGTGGACGACGCCGGTGCCGGTCAGCGGCAAGCTGCAGCGATGCAGGATTTTCGGCTCGCCCTTCGCTGTGTGCTCCATCAGCACCACGACGCGCGGTACGCCGGCGACCAGGTCCATCGCGCCGCCCATGCCCTTGACCATCTTGCCCGGCACCATCCAGTTCGCGAGGTCGCCGTTCTCGGCGACCTGCAAGCCGCCCAATATGGAAAGCTGGATGTGGCCGCCGCGTATCATGCCGAAGGACTGGGCGCTGTCGAAGAAGCTGGTGGTCGGCAGGATGGTGACGGTCTGCTTGCCGGCGTTGATGAGGTCGGCATCCTCCTCACCCTCGTAGGGGAACGGCCCGGTGCCGAGCATGCCGTTCTCGCTGTGCAGCTTGATGTCCATGCCGGCGGGAATGTGGTTCGCGACCAGCGTCGGAATGCCGATGCCAAGATTGACGTAGTAGCCATCCCGCAGCTCGCGTGCGGCGCGTGCGGCCATCTCGTCGCGCGTCCAGGCCATCAGGCCGGCACCCCTGACGCGGCGCGCGGACGCGTCGTGCGCTGCTCGATGTGCTTGTCGAACCGGCCGAGCGGCACCACGCGCTGCACATAAATCCCGGGCGTCACGATGTGGTCGCCATCGAGGCCGCCCGGCTCGACCAGCTCCTCCACCTCGGCGACGGTGACGCGCGCCGCGGTCGCCATGATCGGATTGAAGTTCCGCGCCGTCATCCGGTAGACGAGGTTGCCCTCGGCATCGCCGCGCCAGGCGTGTACGATGGCGAGGTCGGCGAACAGGCCGCGCTCCATCACGTAGTCACTGCCGTCAAATTCGCGCACTTCCTTGCCTTCGGCGACCGCGGTGCCGGCGCCGGTGCGGGTGTAGAACGCCGGGATGCCGGCGCCGCCCGCGCGTATGCGCTCGGCGAGCGTGCCCTGCGGGTTGAACTCGATCTCAAGTTCGCCGGCCAGGTATTGCGCGGCAAAGGTCTTGTTCTCGCCGACATACGAACTGATCATCCGGCGCACCTGCCTGGTGCGCAGCAGCACGCCTAGACCGAGATCGTCGATACCGGCGTTGTTCGATATGACAGTGAGACCGCTGACGCCGCTGTCCCGTATCGCCTCAATCAGCGCCTCCGGAATGCCGCATAGGCCGAAGCCGCCGGACATCACCGTCATGCCGTCATGCAACAAGCCGGCTAGCGCCGACCGAGCGTCGGCATGCACCTTGCTCAGCACGGGCAGCGTCCAAGCCGCCGCACGATCGGCTCAGACATTGCTGTCGTCCCAGCCGCCCCCACCGCCGTCAAAACCGCCTGGATCGACAGCGCCGGGATCGCCACCCGCGAAATCGCCGCCGCCGCCGCTGAACGGGTCCCCGCCCGCGGCGTCGGGCGGCGCACCCTGGTAATCCTGTCCGCCGCCGCTCCACGGATCGCCGCCCGCGGCCGGTGCGGCATCGCCGTAGTTGTTCACCGTCTCGTTGATGACCTCGCCGCCGCCGCCAAAGCCGCCACCCATGCCGCCCATGCCGCCGCCGTGGAACATCGAGGTCAGCGCGTCGGCCGCCAGCACGCCGCCAGCGACCCCGGCCGCGGTGGTCAGAGCCGAGCCGAGGAACCCCGAACCGCCGCCGCGCGAGAACATGCCTGGCTGGTAGCCGGGCGGATACTGCGCCGGCGGCGGGCCGCCCTGATAGCCAGGGTTCTGGTAGCTCGGGTTTTGATAACCCGGCTGCCCATTCGGCGCGCCCGGCGCGGCTTGCGGCGCCTGTTGCCGGCCGCCGCCGAACAGGTTGCCGAAGAACCCTCCAGTGTGGCCGCCGGCCTGGCCTTGCGACTGCGGGCTCGTCTGCGCCTGGCGCGCCTGGGTGAGTTCCCACTCCAGCCGGCGGATGCGGTTCTGCGCCTCGGAAAGCGCCGCCTCCTGCACGAACGCCATCTGCGTGACGCGGTAGCGCGCCTCAGGGTAGCGGCTGAACTGGTCGGCGATGAAGCCGTCGGCCTCGCGGTCGACCGGCGGCAGCGCCGGCACCGTCGTCGCCGGGACGCTGCCGCCCTGGCCGAAGCCGCCACCGGCCGGCGCCGCACCGCCGACCCGCGCAACGAAGCGCTGGATCAGGTCGCGTTCCTCATCCGTCATGTTGCCGCTCCTGTCGTGGCACGATCACCCAGTCCGCCCGCTCGCGCAAGCCGTGGCAGCTCGATCGCCGGGCAGCGATCCATGGCGACGGTCAGCCCCGCCTCGCGACCGCGCCGCGCCGCCGCCTCGTCCTGAACGCCCAGCTGCATCCACACACTGCGCGCGCCGAGCCGTATGGCCGCATCCACGACCGGCCCGACATGCTCGGAGGCGCGAAAGACGTCCACCATGTCGAGCGGGCCCGCCTCGTCGAGCGTGCCGACGACGGCCCGACCCATCAGCTCCTGCCCGGCAAGGCCAGGATTGACCGGCGTCACCTCGTAGCCCTGGGCAATCAGGAACCGCATTACCTGATGGGAAGGTCGCGCCGGATTGGCGGAGGCGCCCACCACCGCAATCCGGCGCGTGGTCGCGAGCAGGCTTCTCACCGCGGCATCGTCCAACCCGTCAGCCACCATGCCGCAATCTCCTGACCGAGGCCTGTGCGCCGGTAACGAAATCGCGCCGCGAACGGTTGCATTGTCGCTCTGCACGCCGTTGCCTATGCTGCAGCGCCGAGCGGTGCCTGCCGAAGCGGAGTGCCAAGGATGGGTGCGGTGACGAGCGGCCGGCCAAGCTTCCAGGAGATCATCCTGCGGCTGCAGCGCTACTGGGCGGCCCAGGGCTGCGTCATACTGCAGCCTTACGACATGGAGATGGGCGCCGGGACCTTTCATCCGGCGACCACCTTGCGCGCCCTCGGCCCGGCGGCCTGGCGCGCCGCTTACGTGCAGCCCTCGCGCCGGCCCTCCGACGGCCGCTACGGCGAGAACCCGAACCGGCTGCAGCATTTTTACCAGTATCAGGTGATCCTGAAGCCGAGCCCGCCGGATGCGCAACGCCTGGTCCTCGACAGCTACCGCGAGCTCGGGCTGGACCCGCTGCTGCACGATTTCCGCTTCGTCGAGGACGACTGGGAAAGCCCGACGCTCGGCGCCTCCGGGCTCGGCTGGGAGGTCTGGTGCGACGGCATGGAAGTGACGCAATTCACCTACTTCCAGCAGGTCGGCGGCATCCCTGTCGCGGCGCCGAGCGCCGAGCTGACCTACGGTCTCGAGCGGCTGGCGATGTACGTGCAAGGCGTCGAGAACGTCTACGAGCTTGATTTCAACGGCGCCGGGGTGAGCTACGGCGACGTGTTCCTGCGTGCCGAACGCGAGTACAGCGCGCATAATTTCGAGGCCGCCGCGGTGGAGCGACTGACCCGCCATTTCGTCGA
>CAXTSD010000149.1:0-6255 GCA_964246775.1 uncultured Acetobacteraceae bacterium
GCCCCCGCGGGCGGGCAGCGCGACCCCCCCCGGCCCGCCCCCGACCCGTTCGGGGGGCGGAAGCCGCCCGGCCGCGACCAGGATGTCGCTCGCCGTCAGGGTCGCGGCCCCCGACGGCGTGTCCGCCCGCACCGTGACGCCTTCGCCGGAGCGCCCCGTGACCTCGCGCAGCCGAACGCCGAAATGCACCGTCACCCCCTCGTCGCGCATCATGGCGAGGAGCGCTCCGGCGACCTCCTCGTCCTCGCGGCCGGCGAGCTGATCGCCATGCTCGAGGATGGTCACCTCGGCGCCGAAGCGCCGGAACGCCTGCGCGAGCTCGAGCCCGACATAGCCGCCGCCCACCACGACCAGATGGTCGGGAACGCGGCCGAGCTCCAACGCCTCGACATGCGTCAGCGGCACCGCGTCGGCGAGCCCCGGCACGTCCGGGATCGCCGCGTGGGTGCCCAGGTTGAGGAACAGCCTGTCGGCCGTCAGCGTCACCGTGCCGCCCGCGTTGCGCGACACTTCGACCGTCCGGTCCCCGACCAGGCGCGCCTGGCCCATGATCAGCTCGGCGCCGCTGCTCTCGAACTGGTCGAGATGCATCGCGATCAGGCCGTCGACCATCTCGCGCTTGCGGGCACGCACGCGCTCCATGTCGATCGTGACGGGGCCGGTGGAGACGCCGTAATGCCCCGCTTCCCGGATCAGGTTCGCGACCCGGGAACTCCAGATCTCGTTCTTGCTCGGCAGGCAGTTGATGTTCGGGCACGAGCCGCCCACCCAGCGCCGCTCGACGACGGCGGTGCGTTGGCCGGATCGGGCCAGGTGCCAGGCGAGATACTTGCCGCCTTCGCCGCTGCCGATCACCAGGGCGTCGAAATGTTCCGCCTTGTTCATGAAGATAATCCTTCGTCCGGCTGGCAACGCGGATCACGGGCTTGCTGGCGAAGCCAGGCCGGAGGTCCTACAGTTCGTTGCGGCATTCATCGCCTGGCGGGACTGTAGGACGCGCCCGTGGCGCCGCCCTTGCCCGGGCGGCGCGGAAACCTAGCGCCGCGGATCAGGTTCGAGGCCGGTCGCGCCGGGAGGTCCGGAATGGAAGATGACGGCGTCGTCTCACGGCTCGCGCCGTTCCTGCGCGTCCATCCCGAGCTGCAGCAGATCTGCTGGTTCGGCGCCCAATGGGCCTCGCCGCACGGGCCGGAGGCGGCCGGCTGGGCGCCATTCCACATCGTCACCAGCGGGTCCTGCGTGCTCGACGCCGGGGAGCGTCAAGGCATCGAGCTGCTTACGGGAGACGTGGCCGTGCTTCCGCACGGCGGTCCTCACACAATGCGCGCGGCCCGCGGCAGGAGCGGGGCAGCGTCGATGCCGGGCATCCGCGCGCGCCGGCAAGACGGGATCGTGGTCAAGACCAACGTCGACGGCGATCCCGATACGACGCTCGTCTGCGGCCGGCTCCGGTTCGAGGCGGCGAGCGGCAACATGGTCCTGGCGGCCCTGCCGGCCGTCGTCATTCTCGCCGCCTCGGCCGGCGAGGACGCGGATGCTGCCCGCCGCATGGTCGATCTCATCCGCTCGGAGCTGGACGGCGACCGGATCGGCGCGGCCGCCATCGCCGGCGCGCTGGCGAACGCGATCGTCGTCCTGGTGCTGCGCACGCAGCTCGAGCACGGAGGCGGCGGGAACGTCGGCGCCCTCGCTCTGATGGGCAAGCGGCAGACCGCACGCGCGCTGGCGGCCATGCTCCGCGATCCGGCACGGCACTGGACCCTCGACGAGCTCGCCGGGCAGGCGATGACGTCGCGCGCGACCCTCGTCCGGCTGTTCCGGGCGGCGGCCGGCCGCGCCCCTCTCGCCTTCCTCGCGACCCTCCGGCTGTCGCTGGCCCGCAATCGGCTTCGCGCGAGCAGCGAGCCGATCGCCGCGATCGCGGCCGAGGTGGGCTACGAATCCGAGACGGCCTTCAGCCGCGCCTACGCGCGCCACTTCACGACCGCGCCAGGAGCGGACCGGAAATGACCTCCTGGGCGCGTCCGGACGAGATTGCCGGCGATCTCGCCTCGACGGACCGCGTCGCCGGTTGAGCGCGGCGCGCCGCGCCGACGCCGAGCTGGACGGCGACCGGATCGGCGCGGCTCGCCGCGCCGACGCCGAGGCGCTCGATCGCGACGACGTCCTGGCGTCGTTCCACGACGAGTTCGCGCTGCCCGACGGCGTGATCTATCTCGACGGCAACTCGCTCGGCCCGCTGCCGCGCGCGACCGCCGTGCGTCTCGCGCAGGTGGTCGAGCAGGAATGGGGCCGTGGGCTGATCCGCTCCTGGAACGATGCCGGCTGGATCGGCCTGGCCGAGCGGGTCGGCGGCAGGATCGGCCGGGGGGGGGGCGCCCCCCCCGGCCCCCGGCGGGCCTCCCGCGCCCGGGGGGCGCGCCCCGGCCCGCCGGCGCCGCAGGCGCCGGCGCGGCTCACCATACGCAACCTCGATTTCTTCTACGGCGGCAACCGGGCGCTGAAATCGATCGCGCTCGACCTGCCGGAGAAGCGCGTCACCGGCATGATCGGTCCGTCCGGCTGCGGCAAGTCGACGCTGCTGCGGGTGCTGAACCGGATGTATGACCTGTATCCCGGGCAGCGCGCCTCAGGCGAGGTGATGCTCGACGGACAGAACATCATCGCGCCAGGCGTCGACCTCAACCTGCTGCGCAGCCGCATCGGCATGGTGTTCCAGAAGCCGACGCCGTTCCCGATGTCCATCCATGACAACGTCGCCTACGGCGTGAAGCTGCACGAGCGGCTGAGCCGGGCGCAGATGAACGAGCGCGTCGAGTGGTCGCTCACCCGCGCGGCGCTGTGGGCCGAGGTGAAGGACCGGCTCGCCGCCCCGGCGGGCAGCCTGTCCGGCGGCCAGCAACAGCGGCTGTGCATCGCGCGCACCATCGCGACCCGCCCGGAGATCATCCTGCTCGACGAGCCGACCTCCGCCCTCGATCCGATCAGCACGCTCCGGGTCGAGGAGCTGATCGACGAGCTGAAGCGCGACTTCACCATCGCGATCGTCACCCACAACATGCAGCAGGCGGCGCGCTGCGCCGACCAGGTGGCGTTCTTCTACCTCGGCGAGCTGGTCGAGGTGGCGCGCGCCAGCGAGATGTTCACCGCACCCAAGCAGCGCCGCACCCAGGAATACATCACCGGCCGCTTCGGCTGACGCATCGGACCCGCCATGAGCAACACCGCAGAGCACATCGTGAAGAGCTACGAGGGCGAGCTGAAGCGGCTGCGCGACCTGCTGACCGAGATGGGCGGGCTGGTCGAGAGCCAGGTCGCGAGCGCCGCCGCCGCGGTCGCCGAGCAGGACAGCGACACGGCGATGCGCGCGGTCGAGCAGGACGTCGCGGTCGACGCGCTGGAGCGCGACATCGAGCAGTTCGTGATCCGGCTGCTGGCGCTGCGCCAGCCGGTGGCACAGGATCTGCGCCAGGTGATCGCGGCGCTCAAGATCACCGGCGACCTCGAGCGCATCGGCGACTACGCGGCCAATGTCGCCAAGCGCAGCATCGTGCTCAACCAGCACACGCTGCGCTTCTCGCTCGGCGGCCTCGCCCACATGGCGAGGCTGGTGCAGGAGAACCTGCGCCTCACCATCGATGCGATCGGCGAGGCGGACGCCGACAAGGCGATGCAGGTGTGGCGCGGCGACGAGGCGGTGGACGACATCTACACCGCGATCTTCCGCGAGTTCATCACCTACATGATGGAAGACCCGCGCAACATCACGCCGTGCACGCACCTGCTGTTCGTCGCGAAGAACCTCGAGCGCATCGGCGACCACGCGACCAACATCGCCGAAACCGTGCACTACATGGTGACCGGCAGCGCGCCCGCCGAGGCGCGGCCGAAGGGCGACCACTCGGCTTACGCGATCGTGCGGCCGCCGGCATGAGCCTCGGCACACAGAACCAGACAGGAGGGCGGATGACGGACGCGATCACTGCGGGCCTCGCCAAGCCGCTCGTGCTTGTCGTCGAGGACGAGGCGGCGCTGGCGACCATGCTGCGCTACAACCTGGAGAAGCAGGGTTTTCGGGTCGACGAGGCGGCGGACGGGCAGGAGGCGCTCACCCGCATCGCCGAAGCCACGCCCGACCTCGTGCTGCTCGACTGGATGCTGCCGGTGCTGTCCGGCATCGAGGTCTGCCGCCAGATCCGCCGCCGCCCGGCGAGCCGCGACCTGCCGGTCATCATGGTCACCGCGCGGGTCGAGGACCAGGATGCGGTGCGCGGGCTCAATACCGGGGCGGACGACTATATCGTGAAGCCGTTCAGCATGGACGCGCTGCTCGCCCGCATGCGCGCGTTGCTGCGCCGGGCGAGCTCGGTGCCGGTCAAGGGCTCGCTCATCTTCCACGACATCAGCATGGATCTCGCCGCCCACCGCGTGAGCCGAAACAGCCGGCCGATCCATCTCGGGCCGACCGAGTTCCGGCTGCTCGAGTTCCTGATGCAGCACCCGCGCCGGGTGTTCTCGCGCGAGGAGCTGCTTGACGCGGTGTGGGGGCCGGACATCCACGTCGAGCCGCGCACCGTCGATGTGCACATCCGGCGGCTGCGCAAATCAATCAACGGCGATGCCGAGCTCGACATCGTGCGCACCGTCCGCGCGGCGGGCTACGCGCTGGATACCGAGCCGGTCTAGAGCAGTATCGCCCGGAGTGGAATCACTCCGGGCGATAAAACTGCTCGCAAAACAAAACGCTAGAGCGCGCTGACCGGATACGGTCAGCCTGAAAGCGCTCTAGCACGCTGCGCACAGGCGAGGGCCGGCGGGGGCTCTTGCGTTTGCCCGCCCGCTTGCTCAGGGTCGGGTTCCGACACGAGGAGCCCGCGATGCCCGAGCCGCGCCATGCCGACCACCCGATCGACCCGATTTTTCTCGAGCGCTGGTCGCCGCGCGCCTTCTCCGGCGAGGCGATCGGCGAGGCGGAGCTGCTGACGATGATCGAGGCGGCGCGCTGGGCGCCGTCATCGTACAATTCGCAACCGGCGCGCTTTCTCTACGCGCGTCGCGACACGCCGGCCTGGGAGCGGTTCTTCAACCTGCTCGGCGCCTACAACCAGTCCTGGGCGGCGCCGGCCGCGGCGTTGCTGGTGGTCGTCTCGAACTCGCTGATGCTGCCGCCCGGGGCGGAAAAGCCGGTGCCGTCGCACAGCCACTCGTTCGACGCCGGAGCCGCCTGGATGAGCTTCGCGCTTCAGGCGCAGCGCATGGGCTGGTCGAGCCACGGCATGGTCGGGTTCGACATGGACCGCGCGTTCAGCGAGCTCAACGTGCCGCAGGGCTACCGCGTCGAGATGGCGATCGCGGTCGGCCGGCGCGGCGACAAGTCGATCCTGCCGGAGGCCCTGCAGGGCCGCGAGGCGCCGAACGGGCGGGTGCCGGTGGCCGAGCTCGCGTTCGAGGGCGGCTTTCCCGCCTGACGGCGCCCCGGCGCTTCGGCCGGTTGCCTCAGCTCGGGCGGCGCATGTCGAAGAAGGCGCCGGCCTCGATCTCGACATAGGCGCCGGGGCCGCCGCCGCGCAGGATCGGTCGCGCCGCGGCGGTGTCGTAGACCCCGTCGCGGATCAGCCGACGGTCGATATGCACGGCGACGACCTGGCCGAGGCTGAGCCACGTCTCTACCGCGTTGCCGTCGAGATCGTGCAGCTGGATCTGCTGCAGCAGCCGGCACTCGAAGGCGACCGGGCTTTCGCCGACGCGCGGCACGCCGACCAGGCGCGACGGCACCGGGGTCAGGCCGGCGAGCGCGAATTCGTCGATGTCGGGCGCCACGGTGGCGGCGGAGGCGTTCATCTGCTCGGCGAGCGGCCGGGTCGCAAGATTCCAGACGAACTCGCGGCTGTCGGCGATGTTGGCGACGCTGTCCTTCCAGCCGGTCGAGGCGAAACCGATGATCGGCGGCGTGTAATTGAAGGCGTTGAAGAAGCTGTAAGGCGCGAGGTTCAGCACGCCGGCGCCGTTGCGGCTGGCGATCCAGCCGATCGGCCGCGGCGCGACGATGCTGTTGAACGGGTCGTGGCGCAATCCATGGCCCGCCGACGGCTCGTAGGAGTGCATCGTCTCGCTCATGCCGCCCAACCCCTGCTCAGCTGAGCGCCGCGAGGGCGGCGCCGAGATGGCCGTCGTGGCGGCGCAGCAAGGCGTCTGCCTCGGCGGCGTCCAGGCCGCGCAGCACCAGGATGGCCGGCTTGACGCGCAGCCCGGTGG
>CAXTSD010000150.1:0-6251 GCA_964246775.1 uncultured Acetobacteraceae bacterium
TCGCCCGCGCCGCGCCGTCTGCATGACCAGGACGGCGGCCGGGCGCCGCCGCTGGGGCTAGGCGCTGGGGCTAGGCGCTGGCGAGGCGCGGCGGCGCGCCCTCGGTCCTGGCCACGACGCGGCCGGCGGCGTCGGTCGCCAGCATGATCGCGCCGTCCGACGCGAGGCGCGCCGCGTAGACCCGCACGCTGCACTCGTGGCCGATGCCGGCGCCGGTCGCGAACGCGTAGGCGCGGTCGTGCAGCGGGCAGACCACCGCGTGATCGTCGGTCAGGCCGTCGGCGAGCGGGCCGCCGCGATGCGGGCAGTCGGCCTGCATGGCATGGACCTGGCCGTCGCGGGTATGGAACACCGCGATGCGCAGGTCGTCGAGAACGCCGCCGAGCGCGAAGTTGCGCCCCTCGCCGGGCGGGATTTGCGAAATATGACCGATCGCGCGCTCCATCTCAGCCCGCCGTCGACACGAGCGAGGCGAACTGGTTCTCGGTCTTCGGCGCGCCACGCTCGCGCCACGGGTCGCTCACCGCGTCGCAGGACGCCTCTATCGCCGCGTCCAGCGCCGCGCCGATGCCCTCGCTGTCGTCGACGACGACCGCGCGCGCGCGCTCGATGCCGACGCGCTCGATGAAGCTGTGCGTGCGCTCCTTCCACTTCGCGTTGTCGCGATACCATTGCAGGAAGCGGCCGGTGATGCGCATGACCTCGCTCTCGCCCTCGACCGTGCACAGCACGTCGCCCTTGCGGACCTGCGAGCCGGCGGCGCCGCCGACGTAGATCTCCCATCTGTCCTGGCCGACGGCGACCGCGCCCAGATCCTTCACCATCGCCTCCGAGCAGTTGCGCGGGCAGCCGGCGGTGGCGAGCTTCAGCTTGCCCGGCGCGTCGATGCCGCGGAATTTCGCCTCGATCCGCTTCGCCAGGGCGATGCTGTCGCCGAGGCCGAAGCGGCAGTAGTCGGTGCCGATGCAGCTCTTGCAGGTGCGATAGCTCTTGCCCCAGGCCCAGCCGGCCGGCATGTCGAGGTCGGCCCAGACCTTCGGCAGATCCTCCTTGGTGACGCCGACCAGGTCGATGCGCTGACCGCCGGTGAGCTTGACCAGCGGCACGTTGTATTTCGTCGCCACCTCGGCGATGCGCATGAGGTCGGCGGGCGTGGTGACGCCGCCCGGCATCTCGGGCACGACGGAGAACGTCGCGTCCTTCTGAATGTTGGCGTGCACGCGGTCGTTGATGAACCGCGCGTCACGCTCGTCCTCGTACTCGTCGTTCCACAGCGTGATCAGCAGCGAGGCGAGCGCCGGCTTGCTCGCCGCGTCCGGCTTGCCGTCGACCGCGAGGGCGGCGAACACGGCGGAGACCGATTTCAGCGTCCGCTCGCGGATGGCGGCGACGAGCTCGGGCTTGGTCATCGGTATGCACGGCACGTAGTAGTGCACAGACGGGTCTGCCTCGCTCGCGCCGCCGCAGAACCAGTCGACAACTTCGCCGACCAGGCTCTTGCACGAGCCGCAACCCATGCCGGCGCGCGTCGCCGCCATCACCGCCTTGGCGCCGCGATGGCCGCTCGCCACCGCCGCGCCGATCGCCGCCTTGCTGACGCCGTTGCAGTTGCAGATCTGCGTCTGCGGCGGCATCTCGTCGAGCGTCACCTTTTGCGGCGGGGTGCCGAGATCAAACAGCAGGCCAAGGCGCTCGTCGGGCAGCGGACTGTCGCGGTCGAAGGCCTGCATGAGGTAGGCGGCCTTGCTGATGTCGCCCATCAATATGCCGCCGACGAGCCGGCCGTCGCGCACGATCAGCTTCTTGTAGGTGCCGCGCTTCGCTTCGGTGAACTGGATGACCTCGTCGCGCTCCTCGGCCGGCTCGGTGATGCCCATCGAGGCAAGCTCGACGCCCATCACCTTCAGCTTCGTCGCCAGCTTGGAGCCGTGATAGGCGGCGTCGATGTTGGTGTTCGTCACGTGCTGCGCGAACACGCGGGCCTGCTCCCACAGCGGCGCCACCAGGCCGTAGACCTTGCCGCGGTGCTGCGCGCATTCGCCGACCACGTAGACGTTGCGGTCGTCGATCGAGCGCATGTGGTTGTCGACGACGATGGCGCGCTCGACCGTGAGGCCGGCGCTGTGGCCGATCTCGGCGTTCGGCCTGATGCCGGCGGAGATCACCACCATGTCGCACTCGAGCGTGCCGCCGTCCTTGAAGGCGAGGCCGGTCACCGCGCCGTCGCCGCCCAGTATCTCGGTCGTCGCTTTCTCCAGGTGGATGGAAATCCCGAGCTGCTCCATCGTGGTGCGCAGTATGGCGCCGCCGGTGGCGTCGAGCTGCGCCTCCATCAGGTGTTTTCCGAACTGCACGACGTGCACCGCGCAGCCGTGATTGGACAGGCCGCGCGCCGCCTCCAGGCCGAGCAGGCCGCCGCCGATCACCGCCGCGGTCCGGCTGCGCTTCGCCGCCTGCATGATGCCGTTGCAGTCGTCGATGCTGCGGAAGCCGAACACGCCCGGCCGCAGGGTGCCGTCGGCCAGGTGCGCGCCGGCGATCGGCGGGATGAAGGCGCGGCTGCCGGTCGCGATCAGCAACGCGTCGTAGGCCGCCTTGACGCCGTTCGCGTTCAGCACCTGACGCGAGGCGCGGTCGATCTCGACCACGCGGGCGCCGGCATGCAGGGTGATGCCGTTCTCCTCGTACCAGGCGAGCGGATTGATGAAGATCTCGCTCGCGTCCTGAGCGCCGCTCAGTATGTTGGAGAGCATGATGCGGTTGTAGTTGCCGTACGGCTCGTCGCCGAACATGGTGATGTCGAACATCTCGCCGCCGCCGAGCGCCAGCACCTCCTCGACCGCGCGCGCGCCGGCCATGCCGTTGCCGACCACCACGAGTTTCTGCTTTGTCATGATGACCTCCGGGGTTCAGATTTCGATGATGCCGAGGTCGAGCACGATGGTGCCGCTCACGCCGGCGGCGGCGGCGAACCAGATCTCGAGGCGGGTGTCCGGCTGCAGATCCTCGACGACGGCGAGGGCGACGTGGGTCGCGGCCTTGGCGCCTACCGGAAAGATGCGGACCGCACGACCGTCCTGCATCAGCGTGATGGCGGCGAGCTCGTCGCTCGAATTGCCGCCGCGCAGGTAGATCAGCTGCGCCCGCCTGTCCTCTGGCACGACGTAGACGAGCGACGGGTCGAGCAGCGACGGCGCGTCGTAGCCGGCGCCGGTGAAGCGATAGGCGCCGTTGAGGAAGCGCGGCGTGGAGTCGATCATGATACCTCGGCGTGTTGTGGCACTGGAACGGCAACCGGCGCCGCGTCGACCCGCTCGACGCGCACGGCGCAGCCCTTGAATTCGGGAATGCGCGAGACCGGATCGAGGGCCGCATGGGTGAGCCGGTTCACGACCGCGTCGCCGCCCCAGTGGAACGGCACGAACACCACGTCGAGGCGGATGTCGCGGCTGAGGCGCGCGCGCAGCACCGCGTGGCCGCGTCGGGTCAGCAGCCGCACGAGGTCGCCGTGGCGGATGTCGAGGCCGCGCGCGGTATCAGGATGCAGCTCGGCGAAGGCCTCCGGCTCGGCGGCGTTGAGCTCGGCGACGCGGCGGGTCTGCGCCCCGGTCTGGTATTGCGCGAGCACCCGCCCGGTGGTGAGCACGTAGGGATACGCCGCGTCGGGCGGCTCGGCGGTGCCGTGGTATTGCACGGGGTGGAATTCGGCGCGCCCGCTCGGCGTTGCGAACCGCGTGAGAAACAGCCGCTTCGTGCCGGCGTGGTCGTCCGACGGGCACGGCCAGAACACGCCCTGCTCGGCGTCGATGCGCTCGTAGCTGATGCCGGCGTAGTCCGCCGCGCCACCGGCGCTGGCGCGACGCAGCTCGTCGAACGCGTCGCGCGGCTCGGCGTCAAAGCGCGCCGTGCTGCCGAGGCGGGCGGCGAGGTCGCGCAGGATCTCGCTGTCGGTGCGCACGCCCGGGGGCGGCGACTTCGCGCGCCGCCGGCGCAGCACCCGGCCCTCGAGGTTGGTCATCGTGCCGTCCTCCTCCGCCCATTGCGTGATCGGCAGCACGACGTCGGCGCGGGCCGCGGTCTCGGAGAGGAACATGTCGGCGACCACGAGCAGGTCGAGCCGGCCGAGCCGGGATGCGAGGCGCGACACGTCCGGAGCGGAGACCAGGATGTTCGACGCCATGACCAGCAACCCGCGCACGCTGCCGCCGAGCGCCTCGAACAGCGCGCAGGCGTGCATCCCGGGCTGCGGCAGGGTGTCGGGATCGACCCCCCAGACCTTGGCCACCGCCGCCCGGTCGGCCGGGTCGGCGAGCCGTCGATAGCCAGGTAACTGGTCGGCCTTCTGGCCGTGCTCGCGCCCGCCCTGGCCGTTGCCCTGCCCGGTGAGGCAGCCATAGCCGCAGGAGACCCGGCCGGCCTTGCCGAGTGCGAGCAGCAGGTTGATGAAGGCGGTCACGTTGTCGGTGCCGTGGCTCTGCTGCTCGGTGCCGCGCGCCGACAGCACCATCGCAGTCGCCGCCTCGCCCATCAGGTGGGCGGCGCGCTCGATCAGGCGGGCAGGCACGCCGGTGATGCGCTCCACCCGGTCCGGCCAGTATGAGGCGCAGATGCGACGGACCGCCTGAAAGCCGTTGGTGCGGCTGGCGATGAAGTGCTGGTCGAGCAGCTTGTCGCGCATCGCGACGTGCAGCAGGCCGTTGGCGAGTGCGGCGTCCGTGCCCGGCGCGAGCTGCAGGTGCAGATGGGCGAGCCGCGCCGTGGCGCTGCGCCTCGGGTCGGCGACGATGAGCTGACCGCCGCGCTGCCGCTGCGCCTCGAAATACTGCATGATCGGCGGCATTGTCTCGGCCGGGTTGCCGCCGGCGAGCAGGATCGCCTCGGCGCCGGGAATATCGGACAGCGGGAACGGCAGGCCGCGGTCGAGCCCGAAGGCGCGCAGGTTGCCGTTGGCGCCCGAGCCCATGCAGAAGCGGCCGTTGTAGTCGATGTTGGCGGTGCCGAGCGCGAGCCGGGCGAACTTGCCGAGCAGGTAGGCCTTCTCGTTGGTGAGCCCGCCGCCGCCGAACACGCCGACCGCGTCGGCGCCGTGCGCCGCGCGGATGGCGCGAAACCCGGACGCGATCCGGTCGAGCGCCTCCTCATAGGTCGCCGGCCGCAGCGCGCCGCCCTTGTCGTCGCGGATGAGCGGGCTCAGCAGCCGGTCGGGCGAGCTGAGCAGCGATCCCGCGCTCCAGCCCTTGCTGCACAATCCGCCGTTGTTGGTCGGGAAGTCGCGGGCGCCCACCACCCACGCCGCGCCTTGCTCGGCGAGGGTCATGCCGCATTGCAGAGCGCAGTAGGGACAATGCGTGTCGGTCGACATGACGCAAGGCCATGCAACCTTTGTGCCTCGGCCGAGGCGGGCAGGAGCCAGGCCGTGACAGGCGCGGGGCCGGGGGCTTCGCTTCGGCGGGCGATGGTGGGGACATCGGACATGCCCTACTCTTCCGCCACGGTCGGAATGTCAGCGCGACGAAACGGGTCGGGAGAGCACGCAGCATGCAAGCGGAAAAGCCGCAGGACCGGGCCAAGCTCGCCGCCGCGCGCCGCGCCGCCGAGACGTATCTGCGAAATGGCATGCGCATCGGGCTCGGATCGGGCACCACGTCGCACTGGTTCGTCCGTGCGCTCGGGGAAAAGGTGCGCGAGGGTTTCGACGTCGCCGGCGTGCCGACCTCGACCGCGACCCGCGACCTCGCGCTGCAAGTCGGCGTCCCGCTGCTCGACCTCAACGATGTCGAGCAGCTCGACCTCACGATCGACGGCGCCGACGAGATCGATCGCGCTGGCCGGATGATCAAGGGCGGCGGCGCCAGCCTGCTATGGGAGAAGATGGTCGCGCGGGTGTCGCGACGCGTGGTCGCCGTCGTCGACGACGGCAAGCTGGTCGACACGCTCGGCGCATACGCCCTGCCGGTTGAAGTGGTGCAATACGGCTGGCGCAGCACCGAGCGCGAACTGCGCCGACTGCTTGCCGAGTTCGGGCTTGGCGACCGGCCGATCAGCCGGCGCGGCGGGCAGGACCCGGTCATCACCGACAGCGGACACTACCTGCTCGACTGCCAGCTCGGCCGCATCGACGACCCGAACGCGCTGGCGCCGCGGTTCAACGACATCCCCGGCGTGGTCGAGCACGGCCTGTTCGTCGGCATCGCGACCGAGATGGTGGTCGGACATCAGGATGGCAGCGCCGAGGTGGTAGGGCTTATCTA
>CAXTSD010000151.1:0-6248 GCA_964246775.1 uncultured Acetobacteraceae bacterium
TGCGCAAGCAGGTCGTGGAGCCGGTGTTCGGACACATCAAGCAGACCAGAGGCTTTAGACAATTGCTGCTCCGCGGGCTCACGAAAGTTAGAGGCGAGTGGGCAATGCTCTGCACCGCCCACAACCTCCTCAAGCTGCACCAGGCGACAGCGTGAGGACGCTGCGCTCACTCGCGTCCTCACGCAAAACAGCCGATCGTGATCCCGCTATGGATCATTGCCGGACAGGCTCCTAGAGCAGGGCCGGTGAACGAATGTGAACCGGTCATGCTCTAGACTAGGACCGGCGCTCGACAATAGCCTCGGCAAATGCGGCAGGGTCAGGCAGCGCCGGCCGTTTCGCGCCCCTCTTCAATCCAGCGGCAGTGACGGCAGCCCGAGCCACCTGCGCCTGCCAAGTGCCAATCCGCTTGGCTGCCTCACCACGGCGAGTCGGCCCGAACCGCAGCACGCGGACCGGATGGAAGCCGCAGAACCCCAAGACCTGCCGGCGCCAACGCCGCGATACTGGGTCGCCGTAGATAACGCGAAGATACCAGGGCGGCGTATCCATCGTCACGAGCACGTCCGCAGACCGTCCAGCCAGCAGCCGATCCCAGAATGGATTGTTGCGATGGTAGCGAAAGGCAAAGCCGGGCAAGAGGATGCGGTCCAGCAGCCCCTTAAGCAGCATCGGCTCACCACCCCACCAAAGCGGAAAGCCGATCACAAGGTGGTCGCAGGCATCGAGCGCGGCGCCAACCCGCCGCAAGTCAGGTTCCCACGCCTGATCGGTACCGTATCCGCGTCGTAGATTTGGATCAAAGGCGAGGTCGCGCACTGCCATGCGCTGCACCGTAACGTCCGCTCCGAGCGAAGCCGCGTAGTGATCAAGCAGGCTAGCCGTTAACCGTTGCTCGTCGGGATGGCCGTCAAGGATTAATACATGCAAAGGCAGCTCCACGGACGGCCTTTCCGACTTTCAACCATGCCGAGGCTGTCGAGAGAGGGCTCAAGTGGAACGGTCGTGGTCGAATTACGCGTGGCACAGGGCAAACTTGACATGTTCCTGGCGATCAACCGGGTTTCCAAGTTCACCTACGTCAGATTCCGCGACGAAGCTGGGAAGATGAACGGCGTCATTATCCCGGAACCAAACACCTAGCTCAAGGCGCGCCGCGCCATCTCGATCGCTCCCGCTTCTGAGCGGGCGGCGCCGACGAAGCGGCGCAGGTGCACGAACACCGCGTCGGGCACGCCCGAGGCCTCGGCCAGCGCCGAGTCCTGCAGCCCGGCCCAGGCGGCGGGCAGCGGCAGGCGCTGCTCGAACGAGCCGGGCTCCGGCGGCATGCTGTCGACCATCCAGTTGCCGTTCGCCACCGGGTAGACGGCGTAGATCACCGGCAGCCTGTGGGCGAACACCGCGCCCTTCCACGGCATGCCGCGCGCAAGCTCGAGGATGCGCGGGTCGGCGGAGGCGGCATGCGCGGCAACGACGCTCGCCGCCGCCGCGTGGCGGCCGCGCAGCGCCTCGATGCGCCGGCGCAGCACCGGCTCGACCAGCGCCGCCGCCTGCAGGAACGCGGCATCGGCGACGGCGGCGCTGTCGCCTTCGGGGGTGTCCCAGCCGGGGTTGCAGTCGCCGACCAGTGCGGCGAGACCGAGCGTGTCCGGCGCCTGGCCGACGCCGTTGTCGATCTCGTCGATGCGGCGCACGACGGTGTCGTAGAGCTCGGCGCTGATCGCCGGCGCCAGGGCCGATGCCGGCTCCGGCAGCGCCGCCCGCGTCGCCGCCTCGCCATGCGCCTGCCAGACCAGCCCGGCCGAGGACAGCGGGGTGCCGTCCTCGCGCAGCTTCGCGCCGCGCTGATGGTGGTCGAAACGCCCGGCTGATGCGTCGTGCGTCAGGCCGACATCGAACACGACGTCGCCGGCGGCGATCAACCCGGCGTCACGCGTTCGCGTCAGCTCATGGTCCTGTCCGGGCGCCGACAGTCCCAGCGCCAGCCGCAGCACGACATAGGCGAACACCTCGTCGCAATGGAATTTCCCGCCGTGGGTGACCAACGTCAGCCGCTTCGACATTCCCGCACCCCTCGATCCTGACCCCGGGGGTTTGCGGCCGCTGACCGCGGCGCGCAAGGCGTGCCCCTGCGCGGCGGGTGGTCGAGAGTGCTCTTCCGCACTTAGAGCGCTTTCAGGCTGACCGTGTCCGGTCAGCGCGCTCTAACTTTTGTTTAGCGAGCAGTTTTACCGCCCGGAGTGAGTCCACTCCGAGCGGAACTGCTCTAAATGGATCAGTTATTCGGCCGCTCGCTGTAGACCTTGTAGGCCAGCCTCAGCAGGCGCTGTGCCGAGGTCGGCATGCCGGCGAGGTCGGCGTCGCGCGCCAGGGTCAGCAGGCGGTCGGCCAGCATCAAAGGGCTGATGACCGGGGTGTTGGCGGTTTCGGTGGTGAGGGACATCGCGTTTTTCCTTCGCAGGCAGCCCGTCTTGGGTGGCCTCACCCTACACAACCGCAGGTTACTGAAAGGTTAACGGGTCCAGAAAAAACATCGGCCGGCGGCGCTATTTCTGGACGCCACGCACCGGCTCAGCGCTGCAGCAGCGCGGCGATGCGGAGCGAGGAGGCGAGCGGCTGGTCGACGTCGCGCTCGGCGTCCAGGATTTCGACCAGATGCGACAGCGCGACGCCGCGTGCCGAGGCAAGCTGCTCCAGCGCCGCCCAGAACTCCGGCTCGAGAGCGACGCTGGTGCGGTGGCCGGCCAGCGAGAAGCTGCGCTTGATCAGCCGCGCCTGGCTCACCTGCCCCGTCGTCGGCTCTCAGACCATCGAGGCAGGGTTCACCGCGCGGTCGAACGCCGCCTCGTCGATCGCGCCCGAGGCGAGCGCCGCCTCGCGCAGCGTCGTGCCGTGCACATGCGCGTCATGCGCGATCGCCGCCGCGCGATCGTAGCCGATTACCGGGCTCAGCGCCGTGACCAGCATCAGCGAGCGCTCGAGATACTCGGAAATCCGGCCGCGGTTCAGCTCGGTGCCCTCGACGGTGTAGCGCCGGAAGGTGCCGGACGCGTCGGCGAGAAGCCGGGCCGAGTGCAGGAAATTATAGATGATCACCGGGCGCATGGTGTTCAGCTCGAACTGTCCCTGGCTGCCGGCGAACGCGACCGCGGCGTCCTCGCCGATCACCTGGGTGCAGACCATCACCATCGCCTCGCACTGCGTCGGGTTGACCTTGCCCGGCATGATCGAGGAGCCCGGCTCGTTCTCGGGCAGCACCAGCTCGCCGAGGCCGCAGCGCGGCCCGGAGGCGAGCCAGCGGATGTCGTTCGCGACCTTCATCAGCACCACCGCGACGCCGCGCAGCCCGGCCATCGCGGCCACCATCGCGTCGAGCCCGCCGAGGGCGGCGAACTTGTTCGGCGCGGTGACGAACGCCTCCCCGGTCAGCGCCGCGACCGCCGCAGCGATCTCCTCGGCGAAGCCGGCCGGCGCGTTGAGCCCGGTGCCGACCGCGGTGCCGCCGGCCGCCAGCTCGAGCAGCCCGGGGATCGTCCGCTCGACACCGCGGATCGCGTCGCGCAACTGATGCGCGTAGCCAGACCACTCCTGGCCTACGGTCAGCGGCACCGCGTCCTGCAGATGGGTGCGGCCGATCTTCACCACGTCGGCCCAAAGCTTGCTCTTCGCGGCGATCGCGCCGTGCAGCGCCTCGAGGCTGGGCAGCAGCAGGTGGCGCAACTGCAGCACCGCGGCGACGTGCATCGCCGTCGGGAAGGTGTCGTTCGAGGACTGACCCATGTTGACGTCGTCGTTCGGGTGCACCGGCGACTTGCTGCCCAGCTTGCCGCCTAGGCGCTGGCTGGCGCGGTTCGCGATCACCTCGTTCACGTTCATGTTGGACTGGGTGCCGGAGCCGGTCTGCCAGACGAACAGCGGGAACTCGGCGTCCAGAGTGCCGGCGATCACCTCGTCGGCGGCGGCACAGAGCGCGTCTGCCTTGTCGGCGGCGAGCCTGCCGGCGCCGGCGTTCACCTGGGCGGCCGCCTTTTTCACGATGCCGAAGGCGTGCGCGACCTCGATCGGCATGCGGTCGCCGCCGATCGAGAAGTGCAGCAGCGAGCGCTGGGTCTGGGCACCCCAGTAGTGCTCGGCCGGCACGTCGATGCGGCCCATCGAGTCGCTCTCGCTGCGCCATCCGCTCTCGCCGGTGCCGGGCGGCGCGTCCGCTGCTGTCGCTGTCATCTGATCTCTCCTCGAGCTTGCTGCGCCCGGCGCCGCGGCCGCGCCTTGGGCGCCGCGGAGCCGTGCTGCCGCCCAGCCGGCGGCATCGGCCACCGCCGGGTCCGCGTCAAGCCGCAGCCGCTCGGCAATCGGGCTGAGCGCCGGCAGGCCGGAATTGCCGATGGCGTAGAGCACGTTGCGCACGAAGCGGTTGCGGCCGATGCGCTTGATCGGCGAGCCGGAGAACCTGGCGCGGAACGCCGCGTCGTCCAGGCTCGCCAGCTCGGCCAGCATCGGCGCGGTCAGGTCCGCGCGCGCCGCAAGGCCGGGCACCGCCGTCGGTCTCGCGAAACGGTTCCACGGGCAGACGGCGAGGCAGTCATCGCAGCCGTAGATGCGGTTGCCGAGCAGCGGCCGCAATTCGAGCGCGACCGGGCCGCGATGCTCGATCGTCAGGTAGGAGACGCAGCGGCGGGCGTCGAGCTGGTAGGGGGCGGGGAAGGCGTCGGTCGGGCAGGCGGCGAGGCAGCGGGTGCAACTGCCGCAGCCGCCGGCGGCGCGCTCTGCGGGCGAGGGCGCGAGCGGCAGGGTGGTGAAGATCTCGCCGAGGAACAGCCACGAGCCGTGCCGGCGCGACACGAGGTTCGTGTGCTTGCCCTGCCAGCCGAGACCGGCCTGTTCGGCGAGCGGCTTCTCCATCACCGGCGCGGTGTCGGCGTACACTTTTACGCCGGCGTCAAAGCGCGAGGCGATGAATTGCGCGAGGTGCTTCAGCCGCCCCTTGACGATGTCGTGATAGTCCCGGCCGCGGGCATAGACCGAGATGTTGCCGCGGTCCGGCCGCGCCAGCGTTGCGAGCGGCGGCTCGTCCGGCGCGTAGGACAGGCCGAGCGCTACTACGCTCACCGCCTCCGGCCACAGCGCCCCTGGATTGCCGCGCTGCTCGGCGCGCGCCGCCATCCAGCCCATGTCGCCGTGCCGCCCGGCGTCAAGGAACGCCGCCAGCCGCGCCCGCGCGTCATCGCCGAGCGAGGCGGCGGCGAAGCCCACCGCGTCGAAGCCGAGCGCCAGCGCCCGGTCGCGTATCGCCTCGGCGGGCGACGTCAGCGGCGCCAAGGCCGGCGCGACACAGCGTCCGGGCAATCGACGTTGTTGCGATCCGTCAATGTTGCGTCAACCTTTTGCACCCTATAATGCCGGACGACCATCTGGCCGAAGGACCATCATGCGCGCCCTGCTCGGCTTTCTTGTGCTGACGGTCGCCGGCGTGCTTGCCGGCTGCGCCGCCAAGCCGCCGACCGATCCCGCCGAGCTTGCCGCGTACCGCGAGAACAACGACCCCTATGAGGCGCTGAACCGCAAGCTCTACAAGGTCCAGGACGTGCTGGACAAGAACGCGCTGCGCCCGGTCGCCGTCGCCTATCGGGACAACGTGCCGAGCCCGGTGCGCGGCTCCTTGCACAACGTGCTGAGCAACATCGCGAACCCGGTGCAGTTCTGCAACGACGTCCTGCAGGGCAAGCCGCGCCGCGCCGGCGACACCTTCGTGCGCACGATGCTGAACACCACGGTCGGCGTCGGCGGCGTCTTCGACGTCGCGAGCGGGCTCGGCTATCCCGACCACGATACCGATTTCGGCATCACCCTGGCGCTGTGGGGCGCGCCGTCAGGGCCGTTCCTGTTCCTGCCGGTGCTCGGGCCGTCGAACCCGCGTGACGGCATCGGCTACGGCGTGTCGACCGTGTTCAACCCGTTCACCTGGGCGAGCTTTGGCGGCAGCAACGCCTTCGGCTTCAGCCAGTTCGGGCTCGGCGCGCTCGACGGCCGCTCGCGCGTGCTGAGCGACACCGACAGCATCGAGAAGAGCTCGCTCGATCCGTATGCCGCCTACCGCAGCCTGTATACCCAGCATCGCGCCGCCGAGATTGAGGCCGGACGACGCGACCGTCCGGCGAGCGTGCCGTCGTGGTATGCCGCAAACTCGCCGGCGCCGGTGGTACGGCCCGAGCCGGCGCCGGTGCCGCCGAGGCAGGCGGGTTCGGCCG
>CAXTSD010000152.1:0-6178 GCA_964246775.1 uncultured Acetobacteraceae bacterium
GTCGCGGTCAAGGGGCTGGTGGCCGCCAAGCTTCGCAACTCCGGCCAGGTCTGCATCTCGCCCAACCGGGTCTTCGTTCAGGCCACCATCTATGACAGGTTCAACGAGGCGCTGAAGCGAGCGGTCTCGGCCATACCGGTCGACCAGGGCATGCAGGACAATTTCGTCGTCGGGCCGCTGATCAATCAGGCCGGCATCGACAAGGTCAGGCGCCTGGTCGAGGACGCGGTGGCGAACGGGGCCAAGGTGCTGCTCGGCGGCAAGCTGCACGCGAAGGGCGGCCTGTTCTTCGAGCCCACCATCCTGGCGGACGTGACGGGTGACGCCGAGGTGTCGCGCACCGAGATCTTCGGCCCGGTGTTCGCCATCCACCGCTTCGAGACCGAGGCCGAGGTGATCGGGCAGGCGAACGACACCGAGTACGGCCTGGTCGCCTACGCCTACACGCGGGATCTCGGCCGCGCCTTCCGCCTGTCGCGGGAGCTGGAGGCCGGCATGGTCATCCTCAACTCCGGCTCGGTCGGCACCGCCTCGGTCCCGTTCGGCGGCATCAAGCAGTCGGGCTACGGGCGCGAAGGCAGCCACTACGGCATCGAGGAATACGTGCACGTGAAATACGTCCTGATGGCCGGGCTGGCGGCCTAGTGCTCCACCTCCTCCTAGACGCCGAGGCCGTCGAAATTTCAAACCGAGACACTACCCCCTTGGCGGCTCGCATGACCGGATGGGTCACTCGTGGTATTGCGTCCTGCCGTCAAAAAGCGTGTACTCAGATGCGCCATCCGCGCTGCGGATCATCGGCGGGTCTGATCGGCGGAGCGACTTCTCACACACGCCGTCCGCGCCGGACAGCACACGGAACCCGAAATAGTGGAGTCGAAGCCAATGAGCAGTTCATCGACGCCATCTCACCCCAGCAGGGCCGCCGACGCGAGTCCGGCGTATTCTATAATCCACAACCCTATAGATTGTTGCGTCGTATACGCCGGCTTGACACTCCAGACCTCGGAGTTTGCTAAAGAACGTTCGATCAGCTTGGTTGACGGCGCCCTGGACCTGGGCGACTACCCACACGCGTTGCCCGATCTGCAGGCCATCGGCGGCAATGCTTGGCTGATCGGCTATCAGCACTCGCTGCCCGCTCTGCAGAGCATCGGCGGGGATGCTTGGTTTGGCGGCTACACACAGGCGCTGCCCGCGCTGCAGTACATCGGCGGGGATGCTTGGTTCAACTGCTGGACACCCGATCTGCCCGCGCTGCGGAACATCGGCGGGGATGCTGAGTTTGGCCACTACGGCCACGCGCTGCCCGCGCTGCACCGCATCGGTGGGAATGCTCATCTGGACGCCTACTCACACGAGCTGCCCGCGCTGCGGTTCATCGGCGGGTGTGCTTTGTTTCACGGCTACCCACACGCGCTGCCCGAACTGCGGATCATCGGCGTGCATGCATGGCTGGACGGCTACACACACGCGCTGCCCAATCTGCATAGCATCGGCGGAGATGCTGGGTTTGGCAGCTACCGCCACACGCTGCCCGCGCTGCAGCGCATCGACGGGGAAGTTTTGTTGGACGGCTACCCACACAAGCTGCCCCGCGCCGCGAGCTGATAGCGGTGACTGATTTTCGCGCCACCCTCGCCCGGCTCGGGATGTCCCAGCGGGCATTTGCCCGGGTGATTGGTCAGCTTGCCGGTCGCCCGCCACGCTATCGCACGGTCGAGCGGTGGGCTGTCGACCGCGACCCGCCTGACGCGGCCTGGGCACTGCTGGCGCTGATGGACCGGCACCCCGAGGACTGGATGGCGTCAGGCAACGACGTGCCTGCGCCACCGCCTGTCTCATCCAAGAATGTGGTGTCCCATTAGGGTAGTGTTGCCTACACACGGGATCTCGGCCGCGCCTTCCGCCTGTCGCGGGAGCTGGAGGCCGGCATGGTCATCCTCAACTCCGGCTCGGTCGGCACCGCCTCGGTCCCGTTCGGCGGCATCAAGCAGTCGGGCTACGGGCGCGAAGGCAGCCACTACGGCATCGAGGAATACGTGCACGTGAAATATTTCCTGATGGCCGGGCTGGCGGCCGGGCTGCCGGGCTAACCAGTCAGGCCGGCGCTGCCATCATCAGCTCCAGGCGTGGAGCGGCGGCTTGACCCCATTCAGCGCGTGGTTGCCGATAATCGCGTATTTCCAGCGCACAGGGTCGTGCAGCGTATGCGTCCGGGCGTCGCGCCAATGGCGATCGAGGCCGTGCTCGGCCAGGGTGGAGCGCGTGCCAGCCAGCTCGAACAGCCTGTTGGCGGCAAGGATCGCGATCTCGGTCGACAGCACCTTGCTCTCCGCCGTCACCAGCTGCGCCTGCGCCACCGTCTCCGCAGTCGGGTTGGCCACCGCCGCGTCGATCGCGAGCCCAGCCTTCTCCAGCAGCGCCTGCGCGGCGTGCAGCCGGATGGTCAGCTCGCCGACCGCCTGGATCGTGTACGGGTCCTCCGAGGCGTGCGCGAGGCCGCTGTCGATCCAGGGCCGGCTCTTGGTGCGCACGAAGCGCACCGTCTCGTCGAGGGCGGCTTGCGCGATGCCGGTGTCGACGGCGACCTGGATGATCTGGAAGATTGCCCCGTCGGCGGTCTGGCGGTCGTAGCCCTTGTAGCCCGGCACCAGATGCGTCTTCGGCACCCGCACGTCGTCGATCAGCACCGTGCCGGACAGCGTGGTGCGCTGGCCGAACGCCGACCAGTCATCGATCACCGTCAACCCCGGCGCGTCCCGCTCGGCGATCGCATACCAGGCGCGTCCTTCCTCATCGAGCGCCACAATCGGCACCAGATGCGCGAGCAGTGCGCCGGTCGAGTAGAACTTGCGGCCTCGCACGACGACGTGGTCGCCGGCATCGACGAACCGCGTCTCGAACTCGGCGGCGCGCTTCGAGCCGAACTCCGAGAAGGCGTTGCCGAACCGGGTGCCGCGCAGCGCCTCGCCGAACAGCAGCGCCTGCTGCTCCGGCGCCGACACGGTGCGGATCGCGGCGACGACGCCCAGATGGTTCTGCGCGATCTGGCCGATCGACGGGTCGGCCGCCGAGACGATCTCGATGACCCGCGCCAGCGTCGCATACGACAGTTCGGGGCCGCCGAACGCGCGCGGCACGTTGATCGACCACAGGCCGCTTTGCGAGAACGCGTCCAGCTCCGCCACCGGCCAGACGCGGTCGCGATCGCGCGCCGCTGAGCCACCCACGAATTGCTCGGCGAGGCTCCTGGCGACCGCGATCGCCTCGGCGTCGTCGCGGATAACGTGTGCTGGCGCCGTCGGGCGCGGAACCGGCGGCACGCCGTCGGGACGGAGCTGCTCGGGCGGGGCGATGACGTTCATGGCACGGATCCTCCAAGGAGTATGGGATGTCGGATGGCGCAGTGTCAGGCGGCGCGGGGAGCCGCCCCGCCGAGATAGAACGACACGATGTCCGGCCGCCGGCGCAGGCTCTCGGCGCAGTCGGTCAGCACGGAGACGCCGTTCTCCAGCACGACGCCGCGATGCGCGTGCGCCAGCGCCACCGCGGCGTTCTGCTCGGCGACCAGGATGGACAGCCCCTGCTGCTGGTTCAGCCGCACCAGGGCACGGAAGATGACCTGCACCAGCAGCGGGGCGAGCCCCATCGAAGGCTCGTCCAGCACCAGCAGGCACGGCCGGGCCATCAGCGCCCGGCCGATCGCCACCATCTGCTGCTCGCCGCCCGAAGCAAGGCCGGCGGCGAGCCGGCGCCGCTCCTGCAGGCGGGGGAACAGGTCGTAGACCCGCCCGAGATCCGCCGCCTGTTCCGCCCGCGACGATCCACGGGCGATGGCGCCGGTAATCAGGTTCTCCTCGACGCTCAGCGAGCGGAACACCCGACGTCCCTCGAGCACCGGCGCCAGGCCGCGTCGGACCAAGTCGCCGGGGCGGAGGCGGCGCGCGTCGGCGCCGTCGAACAGGACGGCGCCGGCCGTGACCTGGCCGCGCTCCGCCGGCAGCAGGTTGGAGATGGCGCGCAGCGTCGTGGTCTTGCCGGCGCCGTTGGCGCCCAACAGGGCGACGATCTCGCCGCGCCCGACCGTAAGGCTCACCTCGTGCAGTGCCGCCACGGCGCCGTCATAGGTCGCCGCCACCCGCTCCAGCCGCAGCAGCGCATCGGGGCCGGCCATCTCCGGCGGCTCAGTTCGTCACGGGGTTGACGTCTTCGCCGGTACGGACCTTGAGGCCCTTCTGCTGGGCGTAGGTCGCGGCCGACCGCTCGATGATCGGGCGCAGCAGCTTCCAGTCGGGGGCGATCCAGTCCGAGACCACGTTCCACTTCCTGCCGTCCCAGCGCTGGAACGTGACGTAGCCGTCGCCCTCGTGGTTCTCCCAGGTGACGTCGATCGAGTGGAACAGGTTCTTCGCCCCCAGCGCCTCCAACCCGGGCCGGGTCCAGTCGCAGGTGCTCGAAACCCCAGCGGACCTCGTCGCCGGTCAGCGTGCGGTGGCCGAACTTCCCCTGCGCGATCCGCACCGCCTCGACGTTCAGTATGCCGTTGACGATGCCGAGGTTGTGGTAGACCGAGCCGATGCGGCTATGGTCGCTGAGGTTGCCGTGGCCGGTGTCGTAGTCGGTCTTGATGATCTCCTGCAGTATCGGGTACTGGTTGCCAGAAGCCTGAGTGGTGATCGCGGTGTAGCCGACCGCCGCGGCGCCGGCCGGGATCACGTCCTCCTTTGAGTTCGACCAGACGTTGCCGACGATGTGGTCGACCGGAAAGCCGACCTTGACCGCGGTCTTCAGCGCCACCGGGTTCATCACTCCCCAGCCGCGCAGCACCACGTAGTCTGGCTTGGCGCGGCGGATGCTGAGCCACTGCGACTGCTGCTCGTTGCCGGGATGCGGCACCTCGATCTGCTGCACCGTGAAGCCGAACTTCTTGGCCAGCAGGTCGTAGATCGGGATCGTCTCGCGGCCGTAAGGAGAGCCGTGGTACAGCACGACGATCTTGCGGCCGCGCAGCGCGTCGACGCCGCCGAGCCTGGAGGCGATATAGTTGATGATGCCCGAGGTCTCGCTGTACGGGTTCAGCAGCAGCGGGAACACGTAGGGAAACACCCGGCCGTCGCTGCTGTCGGTGCGGCCGTGATTGACCGTGATGAGCGGCGTGCGGTCCTCAGTGACGCGGTCGATCATGGCGTAGGCGATGCCGACCGAGAGCGGGTTCCAGGCAGCGACCGCGGGATGGCTGCGCTGCCGCTCGTAGCACTCGACGCCGCGCTCGACCTCGTACTGGGTCTCGCACTCGTCCCAGGTCAGCTTCACGCCGTTGACGCCGCCGTCGCGCGTGTTGATCAGGTTCAGGTAGTCGATAAAGCCGCCGAAGAAGCCGGTGCCGCCGGCGGCGTAAGGACCGACGCGGTAGCTCTGCAGCGGGAAATACTGCTCGTCGGCGCGTGCGTGGAGCGGTAGCGCGAGCATCGCCGCCCCCGCCAGCAGGAGTGTCGCAAGGCGCATCTCTGTCAGGATCCTCGATTTGGGGAACGGCCAAGTCTGATCGGCGAGAGCCCTCGTGCGCCGGCGCGGCTGCACAGCGCCGAAAGCCCGTCCGGCTCGGCGATCAGGAACACGATGATGAGGGCGCCGAGCAGCACGCGCTGGCTCATGTCGAGCACGCCCGAATCGATCGCGCCGCCCAGCACTGCCGCGCTGAGGCGCGACAGCAGCAGCGGAAACGCCACGATCAGCGCGGCACCCAGGAAAGCGCCGCGGATCGAGGCGAGGCCGCCGATGATGACGATGAACAGGATCTGGAACGAGCGGTCGAGATCAAAGCCCGCCGGCTCGACCGTGCGCAGGTAGGTGAAGGCCCAGAGCACGCCGGCCACGCCGATGACGAATGACGAGAGCGCCGCCGCCAGCAGCTTCGTTCTGAGCACCGGCACGCCGATGACGCGCGCCGCGGTCTCGTGGTCGCGCACCGCGATCATGTGGCGCCCGGTCGCCGAGCGCACCAGCCGCCAGGCGAGCCAGGTCAGCGCGCTGACAATGGTGAGCGAGAAGTAGTAGCGCCCCAGCGAGGTCGAGAAGGTCAGCCCGAAGGCGCAGAGCGCCGGCGCGTCGATGACGCCGGAGTTGCTGCCGTTCGAGAACCAGGAGAAGTTGGTCAGCAGCCACTGCACGAAGA
>CAXTSD010000153.1:0-6157 GCA_964246775.1 uncultured Acetobacteraceae bacterium
CTGCACGGCGTGACGAAGCCGGTGACGCTCTCGGTGCACTTCATCGGCGCCGGGCCGGGGGCGGCCGACCTGCTGACCCTGCGCGCGCTGCGCCTGCTCGGCGAGGCCGACGTGATCGTGCACGACCGGCTGGTCGGCGACGTGCTCGACCTCGCCCGTCGCGACGCCGAGCGCGTCTATGTCGGCAAGGCGCGCTCCCGGCACACCCTGCCTCAAGAGCAGATCAACGCCCTGCTCGTCCGCCTGGCTGGCGAGGGCAAGCGCGTCGTGCGGCTGAAGGGCGGCGACCCGTTCATCTTCGGCCGCGGCGGCGAGGAGATGGAGGCGCTGGAAGCCGCCGGCGTCGATTTCGAGGTGGTGCCAGGGATCACCGCGGCACTCGCCTGCGGCGCCGGCGCCCACGTGCCGCTCACCCATCGCGACTACGCGCAATCCCTCACCTTGGTCACCGGCCACCTCAAGGGCAGCGCCGCCGACGGGCACCTCGATCTCGATTTTCACGATCTCGCGCGGGCGGGCAAGACCGTGGTCATCTACATGGGCCTCGCCACCCTGCCGCGGCTCGTCGCCGGCCTGCATGACGCCGGCATGCCGCGGGATCGGCCGGCGATGCTGGTCGAACGCGGCGGCACCGAGCGTCAGCGGGTGCTGCGCGGCAGCCTCGCGAGCCTGGTCGAGCAGGCGCCCGACTGGTCCGATGGCGGCCCGGTCCTGGTCATCCTCGGCGACGTCGTCGGCCGGCCTGTTCACGTTTCTCCCGCAAGCTCGCACGGAATCAACTTGAACAACGGTGCTCTCACGTGATTATGTGCCGATCACAGCACGGCCACGTGGTTTGTGCGCGTTTTGGCAGGTTCCATCATGCTCTCGTCGCAGATCATCGAGATTGACGGCGTGTTCGTCGGCGCGGCGGTGCCGCTGCCGTTCTCCTCGGGCATTCGCTTCGTCGCCGCCGACCTGCGGGTCGAGGAACTCGACGGCAGCGTCTGGCCGACGATTGCGGACATCACCCGCCTCACCCGTCAGTTGCTGCTGACCGGACGCTTGCCGGGACCGCGCGTCTAGCGGTCCGATCCTGAGGTGGAGAAGGCTGTTCTGGCACAGCCCAACCCCGCCTCACGTCAAGCCGTTGAACAAGGCGGTCGACAGGTAGCGTTCGGCAAACGACGGCACGATGCCGACGATCAGCTTGCCGGCATGTTCCTCGAGCTTGGCAAGCCGCAGCACCGCGGCCAGCATCGCGCCCGACGAAATGCCGATCGGCAGGCCCTCGACCCGGGCGCAGTGCCTGGCGGCGGCGAGCGACTCGCGCTCCGAAATCGCCATAACCTCGTCGACCACGCCCATGTCGAGCGTGCCCGGCTTGAAGCCCGGCCCGATGCCCTGGATGCCGTGCGAGCCCGGCTCGTCGCCGGACAGCACGGCGCTCTCCGCCGGCTCGACGGCGACGGCGCGAAACCCGGGGCGGCGCGGCTTGAGGGCACGCGCGATGCCGGTGATCGTGCCGCCGGTGCCGACGCCGGCGACGACCATGTCGACCAGGCCTTCGGTATCGGTCCAGATCTCCTCGGCCGAGGTGGCGGCGTGGATGTCGGGATTCGCCGGATTGTCGAACTGACGCGGCATCCAGGCGTCGGCGGTCGCCTGCACGATCTCGCGCGCGCGCGATATGGCGCCGGCCATGCCGAGCTTGGCCGGGGTGATCTCGACCTGCGCGTCCATCAGCCGCAGCATCTTGCGCCGTTCGATCGAGGCGCTTTCGGGCATGGTGACGACGAGCTTGTAGCCCTTGGCGGCGGCGACGAAGGCGAGCGCGATGCCGGTATTGCCGGAGGTCGGCTCGACCAGGATCGTGCGGCCCGGCGTGATCAGGCCCTGCTGCTCGGCCTGCTCGACCATCCACAGGCCGATGCGGTCCTTGACCGAGCCGAGCGGGTTGAAGAACTCGAGCTTCAGCGCGACGTCGGCGACCAGGCGCTCCTGTTCGGCGAGTCGCGGAATGCGCACCAGCGGCGTGCCGCCGACGGTCTCGAGCACGTTGGCATAAATCCGCCCGCGCGGCGCCGCGGTCTGGCTGGCGCGTGCCGCGTTCCGGTCAGGCCCGGCGGCGGGCTGCCCCGGTGCGCCCGGCGGCCGTGACATCACCTGGGACATGCCGCAAATCTCCTTGTCTGCGCGATCAAGCCACGCGTTGCCCGACGACGTGGTCTATCATGTGATCGAGACAGTCGCGGCTGGAAGGGGGGAACGAGGGATGCTGGTGCGCCGTGATAGGGCCATGCTGGCCGTGCTGATCATGGTCGACGTCGCCTTTTATGCCGGGCGCATGGTGACGGTCAGTGCCGCCGACATCGCCGAGCGGGCCGGGCTCGCGCGCCGCGGCATCGAGCCGCTGCTGCAGACGCTGTCGCGCTCCGGGCTGCTCGAGAGCGTGCGCGGCCCGCGCGGCGGCTACCGACTCGGCCGGCGGCCGCGCGAAATCCCGCTCGCCGAGATCGCCCGCATCGCGACCAGCGACGATGCCGCCTCCGAGGACGGCCCCGTCGGGCCGCTGCACGACCAGGTGGTCGACGCGCTGTGGGCCGAGCTTGAGACCAGCCTGACCGAGCGGCTGCAGGCGATGACGCTGGAAGACCTGATACGCAGGGCAGAGTCGTGCGGGCTCGCTCGCCCATTGGCCGAGCCGATCACCTTCTCTATATGACCGAGGCGGCGGCAAACCACGATTGAACTTGCGTGATCCGGGCCGGCCGCGCAGCTGAGATGGTGTTTGGAGTCCTGGCGATGCCCGACGATCTGGCGCCCCTGATCGAGCCGGTCGCGGCCGAGAAGAAGCTTTCCGCTGTCGAACATCTCAAGGCCGCCAGCAACGGTCTGCGCGGCCGACTGGCCGAGGAGCTTGCCGAGGGCGGCAGCGAGGTCAGCGAGGACGCCTATCAGCTGCTGAAGTTCCACGGCAGCTACGAGCAGTTCGACCGCGACACCGCGACCGAGCGCAAGCAGAGCAAGCTCGACAAGGAATACTCCTTCATGCTGCGCGTCCGCATGCCGGGCGGGCAGATGACGGCGGCGCAGTATCTCGGCCTCGACCGGCTCGCCGACGACCGGGCGAACGGCACCATACGCATCACCGCGCGCCAGGGCATCCAGTTTCACGGCATACTGAAGGGCGATCTCAAGCCGGCGATCGCCGCCGTCAACCATACCTTGCTGACGACGATCTGCGCCTGCGGCGACGTCTCGCGCAACGTCACCGCCGCGCCGGCGCCGATACGCGACGCCGCGCACGCCCGCATCATCGCCGACGCCAGGATGATCTCCGAGGAGCTGAAGCCGCGTAGCCGCGCCTACTACCAGATCTTCCTCGACGAGAGCCCGGAGCTGATCCCGCCCGAGGAGCAGCAGGAGACCCTCTACGGCCCGACCTACCTGCCGCGAAAGTTCAAGATCGGCATCACCGTGCCGGAGGACAACACGATCGACGTCCTCACCAATGATCTCGGGATCGTGGCGCTGTGGCAGGACGGCAGGCTGCTCGGCTACAACATCGCGCTCGGCGGCGGCCTCGGCATGACCCACAACAAGCCGCGCACCTATCCGCGCCTCGCGACGCCGATCGCCTTCGTCGAGCCAGACAACCTGCGACGCATGATGCACGCGGTGATCGGCCTGCAGCGCGACCATGGCGATCGCGGCGACCGCCGGCGCGCCCGGCTGAAATACGTGATCGACGACCGCGGACTCGACTGGGTGCGCGCCACGCTCGCCGAATATTACGGCGGCCGCTTCGCCGAGCCACGGCCGATGACCCTGCAGGTGCCGGATCTGCTCGGCTGGCACGAGCAGGGCGACGGCCGCTTCTGGCTCGGCGTGCCGATCGCCTCCGGCCGCATACTCGACGATGGCGAACTCAGGCTGCGCACGGCGCTGCGCACCCTCTGCGAGCGCTACGGCTTCCCGCTCACCGTGACGCCGCAGCAGGATGTGTTGCTATGCGACATTGCGGAAAAGCAGCGGCAGGAGGTCGACGCGCTGCTCGCCGAGCATGGCGTCGAGCCGGCCGAGGCGCTGACGCCGCTCGCGCAATACGCCCTCGCCTGCCCGGCGCTGCCGACCTGCGGCCTCGCGCTCACCGAGGCGGAGCGGTTGCAGCCGAAATTCGTCGCCGCGATGGACGCGCTGCTCGCCAGGCACGGCCTGTCGGACCGGCGGATCAGCCTGCGCATCACCGGCTGCCCGAATGGCTGCGTGCGCACCTATGCCGGCGACATCGGCATCGTCGGCCGCATGCCCGGCTTCTACGCCCTGTATGTCGGCGGCGATTTCGAGGGCACCCGGCTGTCGTTCCGGCTGTATGACCGGATCGCCGAGGCCGACCTGTTCGGCACGCTTGATCCGATGCTCGGCGCCTACAAGGCGGAAGGGTCGCCTGGCGAGGGTTTCGGCGACTGGTGCACGCGCGTCGGCAGCGACGGGCTGCTCGAGCTCGTGGCCGGCGCCCGGGCGGCCGCCTAATCGGGTGTGGCTTTGTTCAAAGCGCAATCAAGCTAAGGCAAGGGGCTTCGCCCCTTGACCCCATCAAAGGCAAGCCTTTGAAATCCTTTTATTTAGTAACGCCAACCAAGCGTGGCGGCGCTACCGCTTAGCCGGCGGCGCGGCGGTGCCGGCGGTATCGTCGCTGACTACGGAGACGGCGACGTTCAGCGTCGTGTAGCCAGGTTGGCCGCGCACGATCAGCTTGACCTCGAACGCGTCCGGGCCGGCGTAGCGCTGCTCCGGCACGTATTCGATGCTGGTCTGGTTGTTGTACTTGATGATCAGCGCCGTGCCGTGCGCCGCCTGCACCGGCTCCAGCCCGGCGTCAAAGGCGCCGCCAGCCTTTTGGGTGACCATGATGGCGCAGTAGCCGCCATCGTTGCTGGTCGTCATCCTGACCGGCGTGCTGGCGCCCTCGCTCAGCGTGAACGGCACGATCCGGCAGAGGCGGGCCGGCGGCGGCCCGTAATGCAGCGGCATCGGCGCCGCCGCGATCCTTGGTTTCGGAGTGCAGCCCTGGACCGCCAGACCGATGGCGGCAAGAGCGAGTATGGCGCGCGCGTTCACTCTTGAATGCTCCTTGCGGCTTGCTCGTCTGTGGGTTGCGGCAGCGCCCGAAGCTTGTGTTGCCGTGGCCACGCCGCTCGCGCTAAGTAGATGTTGCATATGCGTCCGGGGCGGTCACCACGTCGGGTCGCCGCAGGGCGCGGCGGTGTCGTCACACCCTATGCCGATCTTCCTTGCTGGACGCAAATCCGATTGATTTACCGGCTGGTAGGCTGCTTAGCTCAGATCGAAGGTTATGGATGACAGCGCGCCTGCCCAGCCCAAACCGCCCCGCGCCGCTCGAAGCGCACGACGTTCACCCTGGAGCCACTCCGATGCGCCTGCTTTGCAGCATTGTCGCCGCCGCCGTGCTCGCCGCTCCGCTCGTCGCGTCCGAGGCGCGCGCCGGCACGTGCGCCGGACCGAGCGACCGCCACGCCTTTGACGTCGAGGGGCTGAAGAGCGAGCTGATGGTGATGGCGCTCTCCTGCGGCGCGCAACCGCAATACAACGCCTTCGTCGCCCGCTACCAGACCGACATCGCGCGGGAGGAAGGCGCGCTCGCCAGCTATTTCAAGCACGCCTACGGCAAGGGCGCGCAAAAGGCGCATGACGACTACATCACCCAGCTCGCGAATGTGCAGTCCGACCGCGGGCTGAAGCTCGGCACCCAGTTCTGCATACGCAACGTCGACATGTTCGATGAGGTGCAGGCGCTGCATGACGGCGCCGAACTGCCCGACTATGCGCGTGGCAGGGACATCGTGCAGCCGATGGCGTTCACCACCTGCACCGGCAAGGAGAGCAGCCCGTCGGCGCCGAGGGTCATCCGCGCCAGCAGCCACCGGCCGGCGCACCGATCGTCAGGCGCCCTGCGCAAGGCCAGGAGCTGACCCCCAGCCCACCCTGATTTCGGCCGCACCCTCGACGAGGCGGCCGATCACCGCGGCGCGGGCGTAACCCTCTGCGCGCAGCCGGGCCAGCAGCGCCGCGGCGTGCTCGGGCGCCACCGCGATCAGCAGCCCGCCGCTGGTCTGCGGATCGGTCAGCAGCGCCTGGCGCGCCGGCGCCAGAC
>CAXTSD010000154.1:0-6153 GCA_964246775.1 uncultured Acetobacteraceae bacterium
GCTCGGCGTAGAACGCGTCGTCGGGGCTGAACTTCACCGCGTTGTCGAGCAGGTTGGCGACCGCCTGCTGGATCAGGTTGCGGTCGCCGAAGACGCTCAGCGTGTCGGCGATCGAGAGGGTCAGCGCGATGCCGCGCTCCTCGGCGGCGGCGCCATACAGCTCGGCGAGGTCGGCGAGCAAGGGTGCGAGGTCGAGCTCGGCGAAGGCGGAGCGGCGCGCCCCGGCCTCGATCTCGGCGATCCGCAGCAGCGCCTCGAACACCGCCGTCACCCCGTCGAGATCGGCGACCGCGCGCTCGACCGCGCCGCGGAGCTCGGCCTCGCCGCTGGCATGGCTCGCCGCGTCCTCGAGTCTGGCGCGGGCGCGGGCGATCGGCGTGCGCAGGTCGTGCGCGATGGCGTTGCTGACCTCGCGCACGCCGTCCATCCGCCTGGCGATGCGGGCGAGCATGACGTTCATCGCGTCCGCCATCCGGTCGAACTCGGCGCCGCGGCCGGTCAGCGCCACGCGCTGCGCGAGGTCGCCGCCGGCGATCGCGGTCGCGGTGCGCGACACGCTCGCCACCATGCCGCGGAACAGGTGGCGCAGGACAAGGGCGCCGGCGACGCCGAGCAGCACCACGAGGCCGATCGCCCACAGCAGCGCGTCGGTCAGCAGGTGGCGCAACTGCACGCGGGTGCGCGCATCGCGGCCGACCAGCAGGCGGAAGCCGCCCGGCAGGTCAAAGCGCTGCACGGTCGCGGGGGGGGGGCCCCCCCCCCGCCGGGGGCGCGGCGGGGAGGCCGCACGCCCCCCGCCCGGCCAACCCCCTCCACCGGCGCTAGCTCGCCCCCCCCGGCGCGCCCGAGCCCGAGCTCGTACCAGGCGCCGGCGACCGCCACCCCGTGCGGCCAGCTTTCCAGGTTGCCGGTGACGCGGTGGCGGTCCTGATCGACCAGCAGGTAGATCGCGTCGTCGTCGACGTTCTCGGTCAGCCGGTCCTGGATGGTGAGGATCAACGCCGGCAGGCCGCCCTCGCCCCAGCGCTCGGACAGGCCCTGCGCGTCGGCGCGTATCGCCGCCTCGACCTGACGATCGAGCAGGCCGGCGCTCGCCCACCACAGCACCAGCACCAGCGCCACCGCCGACAGGCCGAATACCAGCCCGTAGGCCGAGGCGAGCCGCACGCTGGCCGAGCGGATCAGCCGCCCGCCGCCCGGCAGCAACCGCGGCGGCGCAAACCTGAACGCAAACCGGGACCCGAACCTGGCCGCGACCCTGGGCGCGACCCTCGGCCCGACCCTCGGCCCTGGCCACGACCAGGCGCTCATTCGGACCGCAGCATGTATCCGGCATTGCGTATGGTCTGGATCATCGCCGAGCCGAACGGCTTGTCGATCTTCTGGCGCAAGCGCGAGACGTGCACGTCGATCACGTTGGTCTGCGGGTCGAAATGGTAGTCCCACACGCCCTCGAGCAGCATCGTCCGCGTCACCACCTGCCCGGCGTGGCGCATCAGGTATTCGAGCAGCCGGAACTCGCGCGGCTGCAGGTCGATCCTGGTCGCGCCCCGCTTCACCCCGCGCGACAGCAGGTCCATCTCGAGATCGCCGACCAGCAGGCGGGTCTGCGGCCCCTCGCTCTTGCCGCGCCGGGTCAGCGCCTCGACCCGGGCGAGCAGCTCGGAAAACGCGAACGGCTTGGTCAGGTAGTCGTCGCCGCCGGCGCGGAGCCCGGCGACCCGCTCGTCGACCTGCGACAGCGCCGAGAGCACCAGCACCGGCACGTTGTTGTGCTGCGAGCGCAGCGTCTCGAGGATGCGTATGCCGTCGATGCCGCCGGGCAGCATGCGGTCCAGTATCACCGCATCGAAACCCTCGCTGGCGGCAAGGAACAACCCGTCGCGGCCGTTATCGGCGTGCTCGACGACGTGCCCCGCCTCGCGCAGGCCCTTGACCACGAAGCCCGCCACCGTCGGATCGTCCTCGACCATCAGGATACGCATCGCCCACTCCCACCCGGCAGGCGGATCAGCCCGGCTCGACCGGGCGCCGGCCGACCGCGACCTGCAGCTCCATCGCCTGGTTCTGCCGGCGCACCTCGATCTGCAGCACCCGCCCCGGCCGCGCCGCGGCGACCGCGCGTATCAGGCCGCGGGCGCTATCCACCTTGTCGCCGTTGATGCTGAGCACGACGTCGCCGGCGCGCAAGCCGCCGCGCGCCGCCGGCCCCGTCCGCTCGACCGTCGCGATCGAGACGCCGTTCGGGTGCAGCCCCGGCAGGTCCTGCACGGTGACGCCGAGCCAGCCGCGATCGATGTGCCCGCTGCGGCGCAGCTCGCTCACCACGCCGGCCGCGATGTTGCTCGGGATCGCGAAGCCGATGCCGACCGAGCCACCGGTCGGCGAGACGATCGCGGTGTTGAGCGCGATCACCTGGCCGGACAGGTTGAAGGTCGGGCCGCCGGAATTGCCCGGGTTGATCGGCGCGTCGACCTGGATGAAGTCGTCGAACGGACCGGCGCCGATGTCGCGCCCGCGCGCCGAGACGATGCCCGCGGTCACCGACGAGCCGAGCCCGAACGGGTTGCCGGCGGCGAGTATCCAGTCGCCCACCTGCACCGCGTCGCTGTCGCCCCAGGACACGTAGGGCAGCACGGTGCCGCTATGCACCTCGATGACCGCGATGTCGGTCAGCTCGTCGGCGCCGATGACGGTCGCCGGCAGCTCGCGCCCGTCGCCCATCGAGACGACGATGCGGTCGGCGTTGCCGACCACGTGGTTGTTGGTGACGATGATCCCCGACGGATCGAGCACGAAGCCGGAGCCGGCGCCGAGCACCTGGTCGTGCCGCTTGCGCAGCCGGTCGCGGAACTGCCGCTCAAACGGCGTGCCGCGCACCTCGGGCGGCACCGACTCGCTGTCGCTCGCGTCGACCCGCTCGCTGACCGCGATGTTGACCACCGCGGGGACGACGCGCCTGACCAGCGGCGCGAAGCTGAGCGGCCCGGTCTGCACAAGCGGGGTTTGCACAAGCGGGGCCTGCACGAGCGGGGCCGGCAGCTCGCGGCCGATCGCCGGCGCGGCGAGCACGAGGCCGGCAACCACAAGCGCGTGGGCTCTCGTCATCTGGCCTCCACCTTTGATGATGCAGATGGCATCCCGGCTTGCGATCGGCAAGGAAGGCTCAAGCCAGGCTTCGCCCCCGCCTCGTTGAGGGCGGACCGCAAGCCGCCCCCGGAGGACGCGGGCGAAGATGCTCCCTGAGCCGCCAAACCGGCTTGCCAAGCGTCCCGCCGCTTCGTAACACTCCTAAGCCAGCCGTCCCTGGCGACCCTTGGACCCCGACTCGCGGGAACCCAGCGCATGGCCGGCTCAGACCCCGTAGGGCGCTCCCCGGACTACCGCGGCGGATACGCAAGCGGCCCCGCCGGGCCGCCCGGCGCGCCGATCCCCGCCAACCCGCTCTGGCAGCAAGCCATGGAGCAGGCCGGGCTGAGCCAGGCCGGCAGCTCTCCCGCCACACCGGCCAGCGCCCCGGGCCAGAACGGCGCGGCAGGCGCCGCGGCAGCCTTCGTGGCCCCAGCCGCGAGCCCAGACGTCGTCAGCGGCGTGCTGGCCTGGGCCGCCCGCAACGGCACCGCCCTCGCCGGCGCCGCCGCCGCAGGCCTCGCCGGCTCCATCCTGCTCACCCCCACCAACGCCCAGCGCCAAACCATCGAGCTGGACGTGGACGGACACCCGGACGTGGGCGCCCGCATGGACCAGGCCCCCGGCAGCCGCAGCGGAACCGTGACGCTCTACCCCCGCGGCCAGGACGGCCAGCCGGCCAGCCCCGGCCTCAAGCTCGCCATGGACCCCAACGGCCAGCTCACCGGACCCCGCGGCACCCCCTACGACGGCATGGCGTTCGGCGCCGTGGCGCAGGACGGCTCAGGCAAGGTGCAACTCGCCCCCGGGGCAAGGGACGCCCTCGCTCCTGCCCCGTCCGCCGCCAGCACCGCCCCGCAAGCCGCCGCCAGCGACCCCAGCCCGCCAGACAAGCCGCAGCCCGGCACCGCCTACGAAACCCGCACCCAGCAAGAGGCCGACCTCGCCGCCAGCCTGCAAGCCCAGGGCAAAAGCGGAGCCGACATCTCGGCCGCCCTGGACGAAGCCCGCGGCAACGCGGGCGTGGGAACAACAGCCCGTGTCAGCCCGCGCGATCAGCCCGGCACCGCCACCATGAGCAAGCCCCTGCTCGACGTGACCGGCCCTTGGCTGCGCGGCACCGAAGGCAACGCGGGCCTGATCCCGGGCCAGGTAGCCGCGAAGCTGGAAGGCCAGCAGTTCAACAACTTCGGAGAGTTCCGCTCAGCCATGTGGAAAGAAGTCGCAAATACACCGGAACTTGCAAGACAGTTCTCAAAAACAAACGTTCTAGCGCTGCAAAATGGTGCAGCTCCATTCGCAGTCGACGAACAGCAATGTGGCATGAGCCAGAAGTATATCTTACATCACCGCGACCCAATTGCGAACGGTGGAAGTGTGTACGATATGAGCAACATTGCCGTTGTTACGCCGACCATGCATCAGTCTATACTCGACCCTAGTTTCCATTTTGGAGGTGGCACACAATGACCCGCTCAGAAATGATTGATGCCGCTAGAAAAGTATTTGCGATGGATGGAACAGAGGATGAAATCAATGTGCTTGTGTATAACCTAAAGCTATCAGCTCCTCATTCAAAGATAAGCGACATGATATTTTACCCTGATGTCGAACGTGATGCAGAACAGGTCGTTGACGAAGCTCTCCGGCGCGAGAAGGAATACGCAGAGCGCGCAAACGCACAATGATAGAACCTAACCTTGCCTATGAGGTCGAGTTCTCGGGACCGGACGGAACGCCGATCACCCAGATACCTGTCACCGAGGAAATGATCGAGAAACACGTAGCTGTAGCGGCGCACAATGATGGACGGGCAGACGCACAATAGAGCCCTCGATCCGACGCAGATCAGCTGAGACGGAAGCGAGCTTCCGACGCACACCAGCGCAGACTCAACGCACACTCGGTGAGACAGCCAGTTTTAGGAGGCAATAGTTATGGCAGTAATCATACCCGAGGAAGAGGAGTTACGCTCAAGTATTTTAGCGCACCTGGAAGCAAGGCCGGGAAAGCCCTTTGTCGCCGCAGTTTGGCACGGTTACATATCTAGCTTGCTAGAATGGGGCGTTATCGACCCCGATGTGCATTCCAGACTTGTCGGTTTTGTGCCGGAACCTGGTAGCATGGAGGTAGTCGAAATCTTGCTCGGCCCCGACCACGTGAATGCTCACCCGGAATTACGCGAGGAGATACGCACGGCCCGAACCCAGAAGGCCATCGCTTAGCCTTCTTACAGTCCCATGCTCGGCCCTCGCCTTGGTCGGGGTGCCTCATGGTCCGGCTCCTGCCGCGCCCGCCCGGCTGCCCTGGCCCGCCACCCGGCTTCTTCCACCGCGTCCACGTCCACCCTATCCGGGCCGCATTCCGCTGCGCCTGCGTAGGTGTAGCGGCGCACAATGATGGATGCCCAGACGCGCAATAGAGCCCTCGATCCGACACGCATCAGCTGGGACTCAACGCACACTCGGTAAGACGGACGCGCAATAGAGGCCCAGCGGGGCATGATGACTGGCTGCGGTCAAATTCTGTCTCAAGCGGCCCTTCGTGCGACGTCACATCACCCGGGCTGTCCCGGAACCACGGTTGCTCGCGCCCTGCTCGGACGTGATTTCGGCACGTAGCCGAGACGGCAATCCCATGTCCTCGCCCTGGATTAGCTCGCACAAGGTGGTGATGTGCATGATATGAGCAACATCACTGTTGTAACGCCTATTAATCACCAATTCATACTGGATACAAAGTTTCACTTCGGTGGAGACTCACAGTGAACCGTCTTGAAATGGTCAATGCAGTAAAGCGTCTGAATATTGCGGATGGAACCGAGGCGGAACTCGACCTGATTCTTCACCACCTAGTAAATGCGGCACCTAACTCCGCAATCAGTGACCTGATTTACTATCCTGACGCTGAGCGCACTCCGGAGCAAATTGTGGATGAAGCTCTGCGGCGCGAGAAGGAATACGCAGCCCGCGCCTCTCAAGGTCAGAAGGCCACCGTGTAATCCTCTCTACTGTAGCGACGCAC
>CAXTSD010000155.1:0-6144 GCA_964246775.1 uncultured Acetobacteraceae bacterium
AAACACTGCAAACCCACTTGACCCCAAGGGGCCGTCCACACATGGACTCCATTAAAGGCGAAGCCTTTAAAATCCATCTATTTCAGTCCTGCGAATGCCGAGTGTGAGGCGAACAGATTAAATGCTTCGCAAAGCAAACAAGGCCGAACGCAGGAACTCCAATAAATGCCGGTCTGGGCCGGCTCGGCCCAGCGCCGGGTCCCATCGCATTCATGCGATGGGTGCCCGGGTCCAGGGCAGAGCCCTGGCCTTAACTTTGCTTTGCTTTGCTTAGCTTTACCTTAGCCCGACGATCCGCTCAGCCTCGGCCACGATCGGATCGGCGATGGCTTGCGCCCGCGCGGCGCCGTCGGCGAGCACTGCGTCGAGATGGCCTGGATCGTCGAGCAGGCGGCGGGTTTCGGCGGCGATCGGGGCGATGGTTTCGATCAGCAACGCCGTGAGCGTCTCCTTGAACGTGCCAAAACCCTCGCCGCCGTGCCGGGCGAGCACGCTCTCGGGCGTGCCGCCGGTCAGCGCGGCGGCGATGCCGACCAGGTTGCGCGCTTCGGGGCGGTCGTCGAGGCCGGCGGGCTCGGCGGGCAGCGGCAGCGGATCGGTGCGGGCGCGCCGGATCTTGAGCGCGATCGCGTCGGCATCGTCGCTGAGGTTGATCCGGCTCTGGTCCGAGGGATCGGATTTCGACATCTTCCTGGTGCCGTCGCGCAGGCTCATCACCCGGGCGCCGGGGCCGAGGATCACCGGTTCGATGCGCGGAAAGAACTCGACGCCGTAGTCGTGGTTGAACTTCTCCGCGATGTCGTTGGCGAGTTCGACGTGCTGGCGCTGATCGTCGCCGACCGGCACCCGCGTCGCGTGATAGGCGTGGATGTCGGCGGCCATCAGGTTCGGGTAGACGTAGAGCCCGGCCGACGAGGCCTCGCGGTCGCCTCCCGCCTTGTCCTTGAACTGGGTCATCCGGTTCAGCCAGCCGAGGCGGGCGACGCAGTTGAAGATCCAGGCGAGCCGCGCGTGGGCGGCAACCGCGGATTGCGCGAACAGCGCGTGGCCGCGGGGATCGATGCCGCAGGCGATGACGGTGGCGGCGTTCTCGCGTGTCTGGGCGCGCAACGCGGCAGGGTCCTGGAACACCGTGATCGCGTGCAAATCGACCATGCAGAACAGGCACTCGTGGTCCTGCTGCAGCGCCACCCAGTTGCGGATGGCGCCGAGATAGTTGCCGAGGGTCAGGATGCCCGAGGGCTGGATGCCGGAAAGCACGCGCTGCATGCGGCTTTCGTCCCACCGACCAGACGGCAAGGCAAGCCCTGGCGAGCGCGGAGGCCCGTGACCGCCGCCTGTCTGGCATCGGCGAACGCGCCGTGAAATGGTCGACGCGGTTCGCGGAGAGGTTTTGGGTCATGGAGCTCTGTCACGTCGCCACCGCGTCCGCCTGGCAGAGCGCGTGCGAAAGCGGCTGTTATTGCCCGGACGAGCTCGGCCGCGACGGCTTCCTGCATTGCTGCACCGAGGCGCAGCTCGGCTTCGTGCTGGCCCGACACTTCGCCGGCGCGACCGGCCTCGTCCTGCTCCGCTTCGACCCGGCCGAGGTTCCGGCAGGGCTGAGCTGGGTGCGGAGCGAGCCGGACCAGGCGCCGTTCCCGCACCTGCACGGCGCGATCCCGGTCTCGGCGATACGGCGGATCACGCCGATCGGCGGCTGAGGGTGCGATGACGCCGGTGCTGCTCATCGCGACGTTCGTGCTGGCCGCCGCCGCCATCCTGCCGAGGTTGCACTGGCACCATCCGCTGTGGCTGCGCGTCAGCTCGCGCCTCACCGCCTTCGTCGTGCTGACCGTGCTGGTGCAGCGCGCCGTCGGCTCGCCGCTCAGCCCGCGTTTTGACGCCTCGCATCCGGGGCTGGAGTTCTGGCAGCAGGTGGTCGAGGCCGGCTGGTGGCTGGTCGGCGCCCGGGTCGCGGTCGGCCTGCTGCGGCTGCTGGTGGTGCTGGAGCACCGGCCGCGCGAGACGCAGATCATCTCGGACCTGCTGGCCGGCGTGATCTATGTCGCAACCGTGCTCGCCATCATCAACTTCGCCTTCGTGGTGCCGATACGCGGCCTGCTCGCGACCTCCGGCGTGATCGCGATCGTGCTCGGCCTCGCCTTGCAGAGCACGCTCGCCGACGTGTTCTCCGGCATCGCGGTCGGCATCGAGCGGCCGTACCGCGCCGGCGACCTGCTGCGCGTGGAAGGCGGCGTCGAGGGCCACGTGCTGCAGGTGAACTGGCGCTCGACGCAGATCGCCACCGGCGACAACGACATCGCGGTGGTGCCGAACAGCATCATCGCGAAATCCCGCCTGGTGAACCTGTCGGCGCCGACGCCGGTGCGCGGCGATACCGTGAAGCTGCTGCTCGACGCCGGCGCCGCGCCCGAGCGCTGCATCGAGACCCTGCGCGCGGCGCTGCTGTCGTGCCGCCTGCCGCTTGACGCGCCGGCGTCAAGCATCGCCTGCACCGGGCTGCAGGGCGACGGCGTGCGCTACGAGATCAGCTACTCGGTGCCGGACAGCGACCATCTGGTGGCGGCGCGCACCGAGCTGTTCAGCGAGATCCACCGCCACCTGCGCCACGCCGGCATCGCGCTCGGCGTGCCGACGCTCGCCGTGCCGCCGCCGGTAGCGGTGCCGGACATCGGGCGGCTGCTCGCGCAATCGGAGCTGTTCGGCGTGCTGGAGGCGGACGAACGCGCCGCACTCGCGGCCCGCTTCACCGAACTGACGCTGCAGCCGGGCGAGACGCTGATACGCGAGAAGGAGATGCCGCAGGCGCTCTACCTGATCGCATCTGGCGCCGTCGAGATCAGCCGCGCCGGGCAGGGCGGCAAGCAGGTGCTCGCCAGGATGAGCCCCGGCGAGAGCCTCGGCGCCTTTGGCCTGATCACCGACCAGGCCTACTCGGCGACAGCGACGGCGCTGACGAAGCTGTGCGCCTTTCGTCTCGACAAGGCCGCGATCACCGCCGCGATCGCGGCGCAGCCGAGCCTCGCCGCCGCACTCGAGGCGCTGGCAAAACGCGGCCAGGCGGCGCTACGGCGCGACGTGATGCTGCAGGACGACACCACGCTCGCGCAGCCGGAGATGTTCCTCGAGCGTGTGCGCAGTTTTTTGCGATTGCTCGGGACGTAAGATGTAGGTCCGCGCCGTCAAACTCGAGGTGAGACGAGCGAACGATGATGCTCGTTCGGCTCTCACTCAAGCAGCCCTCGGGATCGCATTGGGCAAGGCCCAGTCTGGTGAGAACCCGATCCTAGCCTCGGTGGATCGATATCTCTTCGTCCGGTGGAATGAATATCTTTGTGGTTCTAAAGGCAGGCCATGCCCAGGCAAGGGCTAGCATCTGGAACACGACGGTAATCAGCAGACCCAGGGTATAGCCCTGTGGACCCCAAGTGCCATCACCCTTAGCCGGCCATGCTTCCACCAAGTAGCCAATCACAATCTGCAACCAGAATACCATGGCCAGGGTCGCAGCGTTGATCGCCGTAGAGACGCGGCCAGCCTGGCTTGCCGGGAACTGGCTCGCTACCGCCGCGTAGGCCGCTGGCCCGCAGGCCGCAAGGACCGCGAAGGCCAGCCATAACCCGGTAACCAGGGCCACGCTTTCCGGCCCGCACGCCAGCAGCGCCTGAACGAGGACCAGGCCGGCCGTGCAAAATGCGGGAACTAGCAGCGGATGCCGTCGGTGCCGCTGCACCCAGCTCACGGCCTCGCCGGTCAGCGGCCCGCCGGCCAGCAAGCCCAGCGTGTAAACCAGCAGGACCTCCGCGCGCGTCTGCGGCCCAAGATGGGCGACATCGCGCAGCCACGGCCCGGCCCATAGACCGAGGTAGGTAAAGTTCAGCACCGAAAGCAGCGCAGCCAGTGGCGCGAAGCGCAGGAAGGCTGGCGCGCGCGCGATGCGGCCGAGTTCGCGCAAATCGGCGCGCAAGGGCCGCGTATGTCCTGTTCCGGGCCGTTCGCGCACCGAGAGCAGGTTCCAAACCCCCACCAGCGCGGCCGCGCCGGCGCAACACCAGATCACGCCGCGCCACCCGACCGCGGGCAGCGCCGCCTGCGCCGGTACGGTCGCCAAAAAGCTGCCCAGCGTGCCGAACACCATGCCGAGGCCCGTCACCCGAGCCACATCGTGCGGCGCGAACCATTCACTATTACCCTTGAGCATCCCAATCAGGCCGGTGGCAACGCCGACCCCAATCACCAAGCGCCCCAGCACGAAACCAACCAAGCCATCTGCCATGGCGAACAAGGCGAAGCCGATTGCCGCAACAAAGCACAAGGCTGTCTGCACGCGGCGCGGCCCCCAACGGTCGAGCGCCATGCCCGCGGGAAGTTGGGCGAGGCAGTAGGAGGCGAACAGCGCGGCGGACAAAGTGCCGAGCGCGCCAGCGCCAAGCCCGTAATTTAACGCGAGTACCGGGCCGACCGTGGACATGATAGTCCGGGAAGCCTGGGTCAGGGCAGTCACGCAGGCCAAGGGCAGGGTGATGCGAGCAAGGGTGCGAGCGTTGATGGCGGGTCCTCTACGCGCAGCGTAACGTCGCCGAGTCTGCTATTTCTTCTCAAGACCCGCTATAGGCGTCATACCCCTGATTTTCCCAATACCCTCCGGGATAGGTATTGGTGACGAACAGCTCGGCGAGGTTCTTGGCGCTCTTGAAGCCGAGCTTGACAGGCGTGCGCAGCCGCACCGGGGCGCCCCATTGCGGAGCGAGCGGCGCGCCGAGGAAGTCGAGCGCGAGTATGGTTTGCGGATGCCGCGCGGTCGGCATGTCGAGCACGCTCGAATAGCCGTCGAAGCATTTGAAGCCGACATAGCGCGCGCGGGCGTCGGCGCCGACGCGGTCGAGGAAGGTGCGCAACGGCACGCCGCTCCACTGGCCGATCTGGCTCCAGCCTTCGATGCAGATGTGCCGCGTGACCTGGCTCTCCTGCGGCAGCGCGCGCAATTCCTCGAGCGACCAGCCGTGACGGTCGTCCACCAGGCCGCCGACGCCGAGCCGCCAGTCGTCGTCGGGCTCGCGGACCTGGTATTCGGGATAGTAGGCGTTGAACTTGAACGGTTTTGTGACCGCCGAGAGAGGATAGGTCTCGGCCAGCCGGTTCGGGTCGAACAGCAGCGCCTGCACGCGGTCGTTGAGCCGCAGCATGGCGCGCAGCGCCTGGTCGACGACGTCGCTGCCGGTGAGGTCGCCCGACAGGTCGCAGCCGGTGAGCAGGGCGAGGCTGCCGAGGGTGAGACCGCGACGCAGCAGCAGCCGGCGCGAGATGCGGGCGAGCTCGCCGCGAAACGGCTCGTTACGGCTCATGGCTTGAGCTCCAGCGGCGGGATTTCGCCCGGGCCGTCCTTGCGTCCGCCGGTCAGCATGGCGAGGAGCGTCGACGGGAACAGCAGCGCCAGCACGACGTGGATGACGAGGAACCCGACGATCAGGCACATCAGGCCGAAATGGATGACGCGCGCCGTCGGATAGCCGCCGAACAGGCCGGTGAGCCAGCCGAGCTGCACCGGCTTCCAGATCGCGAACCCGGTCAGCACCGCCGCCACCGCCACCGCCAGCACGCCGGCATAGAGCAGCTTCTGCACCGCGTTGTAGTGGCCGAGCCGGTGGTCGAGCCGGCCGCGCAGGGCGCTCCAGACGTCGCGGGCGAGGCTGCCCGGTGTCACCGGAAAGAAGTCGCGCCGGAAATGCCCGGTCGCGACGCCGTAGCCGAGATAGAGCGCGCCGTCGATGACCAGCACCCACATCGCGGCGAGATGCCAGGCGATGGCGCCGGCGAGCCAGCCGCCGAGGGTGAGCGCGCCTGGAAACGAGAACGGCAGGATCGGCGAGGCATTGTAGATCTGCCAGCCGCTCAGGATCATCGCGATCATCGCCGCCGCGCCGACCCAGTGGGTGAGGCGGACGAACAGGGGGTGCGCGGGCGAGAGGGTCCCGCTTGAGGCTCGCATCAGGCAGTCCTGGCTCACGGTCGGGATCGTCTTATAGTGGTGCGCCGACCGAAAGGATTACAGATGACGCGCTCCCTCGCCTACGCCCTGCTCGCCGCCTGCGCCTTCGCCACCACCGCCGCCGCCCCCGCCCCCCCCGTCCAGCGCATTAC
>CAXTSD010000156.1:0-6143 GCA_964246775.1 uncultured Acetobacteraceae bacterium
GGCGTCGCCGCAAGCGTGCCGGCCGTTGCGTCACCGGGGTCCGCCTCGCCAGGAACCGTGTCGCCGGGGCCCGTGTCGCCAGAACCCGCTTCACCGGGGACCGAGGCCGACCGGATGCTGGCCGAGGGGCACATCGCCTCCGCCCGGCCACTTTACGCGCGCGCCGCCGCCCTCGGCGACGCCGCGGCGGCGACCGCGCTCGGCAAGACCTACGATCCTCTGTTCCTCGCCAACATGCATGCGAGCGGGATGCGTGCGGACCCGGCGCTCGCCGAGGCCTGGTACAAGCGAGGCGTGGCGCTCGGCGATCCGCGCGCCGCGAGCCGGCTGTCCTCGCTGCTGGCGATGCAGAAGGATTAGGGCTTCTCTTTTGAGAGGGCGGCGCGTCTGCCGCGCGCCGTGACAGGCTGTAGGTAGCTAGCCAAGTTGTCCGGTGCGTGTAGCACTCTATGTGTCCGCTCTGTTCAATCACCGATCCCGTCCCGAGGGACGGGATCGGTGACGCGCGTCGAGCGGGTTCACGCGGTTGGTTCTTGCTTCTGCCCCACTAAGCCGCTTGCCTGGATTGCTCCTCCACCTCAAGGCCCGCTGCATCGTAGCGTCCGATGCAGCGGGGGCCATGGAAGACCGCGTGGCTGCCGTCCGCATAGCGCCGCACTTTCACGCTCGCCCGCACGTAGTGCGCTCGCACAGGGCTGGGCGGGATCTGCAGCCGCACCTTCTGCAGCACCACTGTGTTGTCGTTGCTCACCACACGCGTCTCCTCGTGGCACAGCACTTCCCGCAGGTCGACGCCAGGCACAGCCACGAACGCCGAGCCAGCCTGCTCCGCCGCCACCGCGAACCGGGCGTTGTGCTGCGGCACGTAGCTCTCCCGCAGCCACGTGTTCGCCCCCGCCACCGTCGTGATGCCGGCCAGCGCCAACTCCTTCGGCAAACGGTCCTGCAACGTCCGGAACGCCCGCTCCGATCGGCCCCGCGCCTCCGGCGAGTAGGCCGCGATGTGCTCGATCCCCAGCTGCGCCAGAGCGCGCCCCACCTGCGTCGGCGCCGTCCGGCTTACCCGGCCACCTTCCACCGGCGTGTGGAAGTAGTGGCTTCCACGGTCCGTATACAGGCTGCACGGCAGGCCTTGGGCCGTGAACGTCTCCAGCAGGCCCGCGAACGTCGACGCCGTCCCCTCCTCGGCCACCAGCAGCGCCGAGTAGATGGCACTCGTCGCGTCATCCAGCGTGACAACCAGGTCGCAGGCCGGCTCACCCGCCACCCACACGTGCCGGCTCGCATCCTGGTGCAGCATCATGCCGGGCAACGGACGGCGCGGCCGTTTGCGCCGGTGCGCGCCGCGCCGGGGTGCCGCCTCGAGCAGGCCGCGCCGCTGCAGGAACAGCTTCGTCCACGTGTAGCTCAGGTGAAACCACGCCGTCCGCGCCAAGTGTTCGTGGAAGTGCTTGGCCGTGAAGCCTTGATACCGCTCCCGATACAACGCCTCGACGCGCTCCGCCTCCGCCGCCGACACGCGGTTCGCCGCAGCCGTCCCGATCCGGCGGTCATGCAGGCCGTCCACCCCCTCCTCGCGATACCGCGCGCACCAGCGACGGAACGTCCGTTCCCCCACGCCCAGCAGCTCGCCCGCCTCCGCATGGCTCAACTCGCCACCCGAAAACCGCCCGTAAATGTTCTCGAACCTCATCGCCCGTAAACCCTGCAGCAGCTCCGACCGGCGCATCAGAGGATCCTCAACGGAAACCTCATCCTCACCGGACAGATCGAGTGCTACCTAAACCGGACACACCGCGTGCTACCTACAGGCGGCCCCGCGCGGACTTGCATCGCTCAGGTCGAACGGGTACGAACCGCGAGCCTCAGCCGGCGCTGCTGTAGCTCAGTGGTAGAGCACTCCCTTGGTAAGGGAGAGGTCGACAGTTCAATCCTGTCCAGCAGCACCATCCCCTCCGCCCATCGCCCGCGTGGCGCACGGAGCAGCAGACGCCGATGCAAGACGACGCCGATCGCAAGACGAGCCCCGCCGCGAGGCCGCATTTGACAGCCGCGGGCTCGGACGAGAAGGCGCGGCGGCGCGAGCGCGAGGCGCAGGCGTTGCGCGCCAACCTGCAGCGGCGCAAGCAGCAGTCGCGCCTGCGCGACGGCCAAGCGCTGCCGCAGGATAGCGAGCCTCGCACCTGATGCCGGTGATGCCGGATCACTGGATACGCGAGATGGCGCAATCGCGCGGCATGATCGAGCCGTTCGTCGAGACCCAGAAGCGCGAGGGGGTGATCAGCTACGGGCTGTCGTCTTACGGCTACGACGCGCGCGTCGCCGACGACTTCCGCATCTTCACCAACGTCGACAGCGCCGTCGTCGACCCGAAGCGGTTTTCCGCCGACAGCTTCGTGACCAGGCGGACCAAGACCTGCATCATTCCGCCGAACAGCTTTGCCCTCGCCGCCACGGTCGAGTATTTCCGCATCCCGCGCGACGTGCTGGTGATCTGCCTCGGCAAGTCGACCTATGCGCGCTGCGGCATCATCGTGAACGTGACGCCGCTCGAGCCGGAATGGGAGGGGCAGGTGACGATCGAGATCAGCAACACGACGCCGCTGCCGGCCAGGATCTACGCCGATGAAGGGATCTGCCAGTTCCTGTTCCTGCAGGGCGCCTCGCCGCCCGAGGTGAGCTACGCCGACAAGGCCGGCAAATACATGCATCAGCGCGGCGTCGCGTTGCCGAAGCTGTAATCTTCCAACCGAGTACCATGCCGGCCGGACGCTTGGTTCCGTCCTGACAGGAGGCGCATGGACCGTATCCGGGTCAAAGGCGGCCGTCCGCTCGCCGGCCGCATCACCATACGCGGCGCCAAGAACGCGGCGCTGCCGCTGATGGCGGCGGGGTTGCTCACCGACGAGCGGCTCGAGCTGTCGAACGTGCCGCACCTCGCCGACATCGACACCATGGCGAGCCTGTTGCTGCAGCACGGTATCGCGGTCGAGAGCGGCGGCGCGGACGGGCGGGTGCTGTCGATCGGCGGGGCCATCACCTCGACCGAGGCGCCCTACGACATCGTGCGCAAGATGCGCGCCTCGATCCTGGTGCTCGGCCCGGTGCTGGCGCGGGCGGGCGAGGCGCGGGTGTCGCTGCCCGGCGGCTGCGCCATCGGCACCCGGCCGGTCGACCTGCACCTCAAGGGCCTCGAGGCGCTCGGCGCCGAGATCCGGCTCGAGGGCGGCTACGTGCAGGCCGCGGCGCCGCGCGGGCTCAAGGGCGCGGTGATCGTGCTGCCCTTCGCCTCGGTCGGCGCGACCGAGAACCTGCTGATGGCGGCGAGCCTCGCCGACGGCCAGACCACGCTCACCAATGCCGCGCGCGAGCCGGAGATCGCCGACCTCATCGCCTGCCTGGTCGCGATGGGCGCCAGCATCCACGGCGTCGGCTCCGACACGCTGGTGGTCGAGGGCCGGCCTCGCCTGCACGGCGCCCGCCACCCGATCGTCACCGACCGGATCGAGACCGGCACGTTTGCCTGCGCCTGCGCGATGACCGGCGGCGAGGTGCTGCTCGAAGGCGGCAGGCTCGAGCATCTCGGCGCGGTGGCGCGCGCCATGGCCGAGGCCGGCGTCGAGATACGCGACGAGGCCGAGGGCGTGCTGGTGCGGCGCGCTGGCGGCTTGCGCGGCGTCGACGTGATGACGGAGCCGTATCCCGGCTTCCCGACCGACATGCAGGCGCAGTTCATGGCGCTGATGTCGGTCGCCGAGGGCGCGGCGATGCTGACCGAGACAATCTTCGAGAACCGCTTCATGCACGTCCCCGAGCTCAACCGGATGGGCGCCAGCATCAACGTGCATGGCGCTTCGGCGATCGTGCGCGGCGTGCCGAAATTGCAGGGCGCGCCGGTGATGGCGACCGACCTGCGCGCCTCGGTCTCCCTGGTGCTGGCCGGCCTCGCGGCACGCGGCGAGACGGTGGTGAACCGGGTCTACCATCTCGATCGCGGCTACGAGGCGGTGGAGGCGAAACTCGCGGCGTGCGGGGCGGACATCGTGCGCGAGTCGGCGGGCTGATCGGCCGCCGCCGGCCCGTTCCCGGCGTGATAGTGCGTTTCCGCAACGCACCAAATTACCCTTGCATGCCTCGCGGTCGGCTGACTACATAGCGCCCTGTCGCACCAGTGAACCAGGAGAGAGACTCATGAAGCCCATGACGCCGCCGCTCTCTCCTGCCGCCGTCCCGTCGGAGTTCCGACGCGTCTAGCGAGTTCCGTCGCCCGCGGGACTGTTCACTCCTGATCGAAGGACGAGCCGGCGCCGGGTCAAGGTGCTGCTCGACGGTACGATGACCGCAAAGCTGAAGCGCCGATCGTTCGGCGACGTGTTCGCCTTTCTGCTCGCGCATTGGCGCCGGCAACCTGCCCTGGTGCTCGGCACGCTCGCCTGCACGATCGGCGCGACGCTGCTCGACGTCATGATGCCGATCTATGCCGGCCGGCTGATCGACACCGTTGCGAATGCGGCGGGCGCGAACGCGGCTGGCCTGTCGCACGCGGCGGCGGGACGGCGGGCGGCGGCGCTGCTCGGCGTGATCGCGCTGCTCGGCGTCGGCCTCATGGTGCTGCGCAGCCTCGGCATACTCGGCATCATCAGGGTGACGCTCAGGATGATGCACGACGTCACCACCGAGGCGTTCTGGCGCGTGCAGCGCTTCTCCACCAGCTGGCACGCCTCGAGCTTCGCCGGCTCGACGGTGCGCCAGGTGACGCGCGGCACCGCGGCGCTCGACCTGCTGAACGACACCGTGATCTTTGCCCTGGTGCCGGCGCTGACGGCGCTGCTCGGCGCCTCGATCCTGCTCGGCTGGCGCTGGCCGACGATGGGCGTCGTCGTGCTCGCCAGCGCCGCGGTCACCATCGTGGTGGCGGTGCTGATGACGCGCTGGGTCGCGCATGCCGCGACGCTGTCCAACCTTTGGGACACCCGCCTCACCGGCGCGCTCGCCGATGCGATCACCTGCAACGCGGTGGTAAAATCGTTCGGCGCCGAGCGGGCGGAGGATCGGCGGCTCGGCGTGGTCGTGCGCAAATGGCAGCGCCGCACCAGGCGCACCTGGGAAAACGACACGCTGAACTTCGCCGCCCAGAACCTCGCTTTGCTCGGCCTGCGTCTGGCGATCATCGGCGCCGGCGTCTGGCTGTGGTGGGACGGCCGGGCCGGGCCGGGCGACGTCGCCGCGGTGCTGGCGATGTATTTCGTCGTCCAGGGCTACCTGCAGAGCATCGGCCAGCACATACGCAACCTGCAGCGCTCGTTCAACGACATGGAGGAGCTGGTGGCGATGAGCCGCGAGCCGCTCGGCATCGTCGACGCGCCGGATGCAGGCGGGCTGGTCGTGCGCGGCGGCCGCATCGTCTTCCAGCGCGTGCGGTTCGCGCACCTGGACAAGGTGGCGCCGCTGTTCGACGGGCTGGAGCTGACGATTGCCGCCGGCGAGCGCGTCGGCCTGGTCGGCCATTCCGGCTCCGGCAAGAGCACGCTGATAAAGCTGCTGCAACGCCTGCACGATCTGGACGGCGGCCGCATCCTGATCGACGGCCAGGACATCAGCGAAGTGACGCAGCGCTCGTTGCGCGGCCAGATCGCGCTGGTGCCGCAGGAGCCGATCCTGTTCCACCGCTCGCTCGCCGAGAACATCGGCTACGCCCGCCCTGGCGCCTCGATGGCCGAGATACGCCGCGTCGCCGGCCTCGCCAACGCCGCCGAGTTCATCGAGGCGCTGCCCAAGGGCTACCGCACCCTGGTCGGCGAGCGCGGGGTGAAGCTCTCCGGCGGCGAGCGGCAGCGCGTCGCGATCGCCCGGGCGCTGCTCGCCGACGCCCCCATCCTGGTGTTCGACGAGGCGACGGCATCGCTCGACAGCGAGAGCGAGGGACAGATCCAGCAGGCGATGGCCCGGCTGATGGCCGGGCGCACGGCGCTGGTGATCGCGCACCGGCTCGCGACCGTGCGGGCGCTCGATCGCATCGTCGTCTTCGAGCACGGCCGGATCGCCGAGCAGGGCACGCATGAGGGCCTGATCGGCAGCTCTGGCGGCATCTACCGGCGCCTGTTCGAGCTGCAATCGCTGGGGCTCGCCGCGTGATCAGGCGC
>CAXTSD010000157.1:0-5439 GCA_964246775.1 uncultured Acetobacteraceae bacterium
GCACCGGGACGGTGCCGGGGGTGTCGGGCAGGCTGTTCGCGTTCTTCGTCGTCGGGGTGGCGATCTCGGCCTGATACTGCGCCGTCGGGTTGCCGCCCGCCGCCAGCACGGCGGTGTATTGCGGCGGCGTCAGCACCGGCGGCGACTTCTGGATGACGGTGACCGCGAGCACGGTCTTGCCGTCCGGCGACAGCGTGTAGAGGTCGTTGCGCGCCGCGTCGACGGCGTAGAGGTCGCCGTTCGGGCCGACGGTGATGTCGTTGAGGTTGCTCTCGGTGTTGAACAGCGTCGTCGCGCCGTCCGGGCCGTTGGCCGCGGCGTAGGTCAGCGAGTTGAACGCCGGCGTGAGGGTGGCGCTCGACGGGTTGGCGCCGAACAGGCCGTCGATGCGCACGACGCCCTGCAGGTCGTCGGCGAAGCTGCCGACTGCGGCGGCGGTCTCTGGCGCCAGCCCGCCGCCGGCGGCGATGTAGACCGTGCCGTCTGGCGCGATGGTGAAGCCGTTCGGGCCGACCGAGATCACACGGTCCTGGCCGGTGGTCGGGTTGAACTCGCGAAACGACGGCAGGCCGGTGAAGATGCGCTGCTGTCCGCCGGCGGGGCTGTTGATGTCGACGCGGGTGATCGCGCCGGTATAGCCGCCGCGCTCGCTGACCAGGCCGGGGATGAACGGAATGACCGGCGCCGAGGCGACGTCCGGCGAGCTCGACGGCGTGCCGTCGCCCTGCTCGAGGACGTAGAGATTGCCGTCGGGGCCGAAGGCTAGGCCGCGCGGGTCGGCGAGGTTGCTCGCGACCACGGTCGAGCTGACCGCGCCGGTGGCCGGATCGGTGCGGTAGCGGATGACCTCGCCGTTATCCTGGCTCGCGTTGTTCGTCGCGACATAGACGTCGCCGTTCGACGGATCGACGAGCAGGTAGTTGCCGAGCTTGAGCTCCGGGCCGGAGATCGTGGTGCGCACCCCGTCCGGCGCCACCTTGATGAGCTGGCTCGGCGGCAGGCTCGCCGGCGTCTGCGTCGGGTCGTAGATCGCCGTCGCGTTCAGATACTCAAGAACGTACATATTGCCGGAGTTGTCGAAACCGACGCTCTGAACCTCGGTGAAGCCGCTGGCGTAGACCTGCGGCACGCCGCTCGGCGTCTTGCCATCGAACCCGGTCGTCGTGCTCGTGCCGTCGACCCTGATCACGTTGGAGTAGCCGGCCGGATAGGGGATGCCGGTCAGTTCGCCGACATAGATCGCGCCGTCCGGGCCGACGCTCACCGAGGTCGGCACGGACTCGGTCTGACGGGTGAAGAAGCCGAGATTGCCGGTCGAGTATTGCGGCGGCAGGGTCGGCAGCGTCACGCCGAGCGTGCTGCCGCCGAGCGAGGTGCCGCCGCTGCCGCCGCCGCCGATCGCCGCACCGCCTGCCGCCGCGGCGGTGTCGCTGGCCGTCTGCGTGCCCGTGCTGCTTGTTCCGCTCATGATGACGCTCCTTGGAGAGACTCAAGCACCGTGAAACGCTCCAGCCATTTGCTGTAAGCGACGTGACTTGCTGCGGAACGAGTAGAATGGAATGGCCCGACGCGCCACCGAATTATGATTAAGAGTTGCTTGAGCCACGCTTAGCAATTGTTAGCCAGCGATATTACAGGCGGTGCCCTCATTTGATACTTTGATTTACACGAGAATGTTACTTTGCGATCGTGTTCTATTTCCAGGCGCCGTCGTGATATCGCAGTGTCGCAATACTGGCCATCGACCTGGCGCGGCGGCGTTCTGCACTCCGAAGCTGGTCAATCGGGCAGTCGCCATGGCGTGTCGGCCTGACATGCTCAAGTAAAGGACAGCACAAGCCGATGTTTCAGTCCTTGAAGCCGCAAGCGGCCGACGAATTGCTTGGCCTGATCACGCTTTTCGCGACCGACGAGCGTGCCGACAAGCTCGATCTCGGCGTCGGGACTTTCAGGGACGAGCATGGCTGCACGCCGGTGATGCAAGTGGTGAAGGATGCCGAGCGCCGCCTCGTGCAGAGCCAGGCGACCAAGGCCTATCTTGGTCCGGCCGGCGACGAGGCGTTCACACAGCTCGTCCAGGAGGTGGCGCTCGGACGCCCGGACAGCATGGGTGGCCGGCTTGTCGGCGTTCAGACGCCTGGCGGCGGCGGCGCCCTGCGCCTGGCCTGCGAGCTGATTGCCGCCGCGCGACCCGGGGCGAGGGTCTGGCTCGGCACCCCGACCTGGCCGAACCACCGGCCGATCCTGGCGGCGTGCGGCCTGACGGTGGCGCTGTTCCGGCACGCCGACGACGTCACCCAGTCCTTGTGTTTCGACCAGATGCTGTCGTCGCTGTCCTCGGCCGAGCCGGGCGACGTCGTGCTGCTGCACGGCTGCTGCCACAACCCGACCGGCATCGATCTCGACGAGCAGCAGTGGCGGCGTCTCGCCCGTCTCATCGAGGCGCGCCGGCTAATACCCTTGATCGACCTTGCCTATCAGGGTCTCGGCTCCGGGCTTGACGACGACGCCTACGGCACGCGGCTGGTCGTCGACAGCGTGGAGGAGGCCTTCGTCGCCTATTCCTGCGACAAGAACTTCGGCCTGTATCGAGAGCGCACCGGGGCGCTGTTCGTGCTCGCGCGCGACGCGGCGGCCGCGTCCGTCGTGCGCGGCAACCTGCTGGCGATGGCGCGCGTCAACTGGTCGATGCCGCCCGACCACGGCGCGGCGGTCGTGCGGTCGGTGCTCGCGTCGAACGAGGCGCGGTCGGCCTGGATCAGCGAGCTCGCCGGCATGTGCCGTCGCGTCGTGCAGATGCGCGACGCCGTCGCCTGCGCCGAGCCTCGGCTCGGCTTCCTGCGCGAGCAGCACGGCCTGTTCTGCCAGATCAACGTCGCACCCGCCGACGTGATCAGATTGCGTGAGCAGCACGGCATCTACATGGCGAGCAGCGGCAGGATCAATCTTGCCGGGCTCACGTCGTCCACCGTCGAGGGCTTTGCCAGGGCGCTCGCCGGGGCCGCGGTGCTGCCGGTGAGCGGGCGCACGATGCGGCGCGCGTGACGTGTCACGCACGCCGCTCGGGTCGCTGTTGCGCCGATCGCCCTTGCGCAAGCCGAGCGCCGAACCCGTGCCGCTGATCGAGGGCGCTTACGATTCGGGCTTGTTTGACGGCCTGAGCGGCCTTGGCTGCGACCCGCCCGCCTTGGCCGAGCCGGAACGGCGAGCTTATGTCGCGGGCTGGACGGCGAGCCTCGCTATGTCGATCCCCTGGGAGGCTGGCAGCCGGTGCCGCGACATCCCGCAACGGTAGCATTCTGATACAAACCAGTGCCGATCGGCGGCGCCGGGCTTGATCATTTTACGAGATGCGGCATCATTTTTGTTCGCCGTAGTGCAATGAAAATGCCGCATAAATCGTCACTTGAACTTGTACGATAGTTGGTCATTTCCTGAGAGCGGGCGGCCAAGCGTCAAAGGAGACCAGATGATTGTTTACGTTAGCCCGTATGTAAACATTTGTTATGCCTCTGACGGTGGCCATGCATAATTTCGACCCGAAGTCGCGCGACTTGACTGACGACGCGGCGCGGTTGCTTCAGGCCCGCTTCGCCGCGTTCAGCCCGCTTTCCGAAACCGACAGGATCCTGCTCGCCGACGTCGCCCAGACGCTGCAATATCATCCGCCGCACCGCAACCTCTACCCGGCCGGGCTGGTGGCGCCGCCGCTCCGCGTCATCGTCTCGGGCTGGGCGTGCCGATATCGCCTGCTCGCCGACGGCAAGCGGCAGATCGTCTGCCTCCGGCTGCCTGGCGACTTCATCGGGCACGTGGCGGCGATGCCGTTGCCATCGGCTTGCGCGACCGGGGCGTTGACCGAAGTGCAGACGGTGAACGCGAAGCTGATCGCCGAGGCTGTCTCCTGCCGCGACGGCCGGCTGTCTCCGCTCAGCCAGTGCGCGGTTCTGATGTGGCACCATGATGACGTGATGATGTGCGACCAGATCGTCCGCCTGGGGCGGCAGACCTCGGTCGCGCGGCTCGCCCACTTCATGCTGCGTTGCCACGAAAGACTGAAGTTCGTCGATCTGGCGAGCAAGGATTCGTTTCCGATGCCGCTCACCCAGGAGGTGCTCGCGGACGTGCTTGGCCTGTCCGTCGTCCACATGAACCGGACGATCCAGGAACTGCGCCGCAACGGCCTGCTTGACCTGAGGAACGGCATGGCGCTGATGCTCGACCTGAACCAGTTGAGGGTCGTCGCCAACTGGTCGCCGCTGCCACGTCCGGCCGCTGGCCTGACCTGACTAGTTCGCCACTGTCCGATGTCCGCTCATCTGCTCGCCGGCGTCGCGCGGCAGCCGGGCGCAGACCGGTGACGAGAACAGCGAGATCGCGGCGACGGTCAGGAATGCCGCCGAGAAGTCGGAAAAGCCCGGTATCGCGTGGCCGGTCACCTGGCGCGACAGGCTGAGCGCCGCGGCGGCGATGGCGATGCCGAGGCTGAGCATGAGCTGCTGGAAGGTGGCGTAGAAGCTGGTCGCGGCACTCATCCTGGCGCGCGGCACCTCGTCATAGGCGATGGTGTTGTAGGCGGTGAACTGCATCGACTGGAAGAAGCCGCCGACCAGCAGCACCGCGTAGATGCCGGCGAGCGGCCAGGCCGGGCGGAAGGCGGCGCACAAGGCGAGCGTGCCGGTGGAGAGCACGCCGTTCCAGATCAGCGTGTTGCGAAAGCCGAAGCGGCGCAGCAGCCTCTGCGCGGTCAGCTTCATCAGCATGGCGCCGACCGCGGTGATGAAGGTGATCAGGCCGCTCGCCGCCGCCGACATGCCAAAGCCGAGCTGCATCATCATCGGCAGCAGGAACGGCAGCGCGCCGGTGGTGATGCGGGTGAGCGAGCCGCCGAGCACGGACAGCCGGAAGGTCGGCAGGCGCATCAGGGTGACGTCGAGGATCGGCTCGGGGTGACGCTTCGCGTGCCGCAGATAGGCGCCGCCGGCGGCAAGGCCGATCAGCACGATGGCGACGGCAAGGATCGGCGAGGTGACGCCGCGGCTGCCGATCTCAAGCCCGAAGGTGAGGCAGGCGAGTGCCGTGCCGGACAGCACGAGCCCGGACCAGTCGAAGCGGACCGGACCCGCCTCGCGCACGTCGGGTATGAACAGGCTCGCCAGCACCATGCCAAGCAGGCCGATCGGCACGTTGATGTAGAAGATCCAGCGCCAGGACAGGTAGGTGACGAAGAAGCCGCCGACCGGCGGGCCGGCGATCGGGCCGACCAGAGCCGGCACCAGCAGCCACGACATCGCGCTCACCAGTTGCGATTTCTCCGTCGTGCGCAGCAGCACGAGGCGACCGACCGGCACCATCATCGCGGCCCCCCCCCCCAGCCCGCTGCGGGCGGGCGCCCGGGAGGGCGCGCAGGCGGCCGGGGCGCCCCCGTTGGGGGCGCGG
>CAXTSD010000157.1:5449-6142 GCA_964246775.1 uncultured Acetobacteraceae bacterium
GCGGCCCCCCCCCCCCGCGCCCCCCCCCCGCCACCATCACCGCCCCCCCCCCCCCGGCCCGCAGGGGGGGGGCGACGAGGAAGGGCAGGCTGGCGGCCTGGCCGCACAGTATGGAGCCGAGGGTGAACAGGCCGATCGCGGCGCGGAACACGATGCGGGCGCCGAACCGGTCGGCGAACTTGCCGCTCGCCGGAATGAACACGGCGAGGCTGAGCAGGTAGGAGGTGAGCGCCACCGACATCGAGAGCGCCGGCACCCCGAAGCTGCTTCCCATGGCAGGCAGGGCGGTCGCCAGCACCGACGCGTCGAGCTGTTCCATGAACAAGGCCGAACCGACGATCAGCGCGGTGGTGCGAAAGCTGCCGCCGGGCGTCGCCGCCATCGCCAGGAGAGAGACGCGCGCGCGCATTGTGGCACCGGTTTAGAGCAGGGGGCGCGGTGAGGGAAGGCAAGGCAAGGCACGGGAAGAGAAGGCAAGGGCGCTGCCCTTGACGGGCACCCATCGCACGAGTGCGATGGGGCCCGACGCTGGGGGCCGGCGCCCCCAGACCCGCGTCCGTTTGGAGTGTCCACGGGCAGCTTTACTTGCTTTACGAAGCATTAAATCATCCGCCTCACACTCCGCAGTCAAAGCTGAGACGCAGGATTAAATAATTGGATTTTAAAGGCTTCGCCTTTAATGGGGTCAAGGGG
>CAXTSD010000158.1:0-6134 GCA_964246775.1 uncultured Acetobacteraceae bacterium
GTCGGCGGCGGTGGCGCGCCCGTCGATGCGCCTCAGCCCGGCCTCGAGCGCCAGGCGGAACAGCCAGCGGCGCAACCGGCTGGCGCGCGCCACCTGGCCCAGCACCCGGGCGCGGAAAACCTCGAGCAGGCGCGGCACGACGGTGATCACGCCGGGCGCGATCTCGGCGAAATCCGCCGCCAGATGCTCGACGCCGCGCGAGTACACGATCTCGAGGCCAAGGCTCGGGAAGAAGAACAGGCCGACTGTATGCTCGAAGCTGTGCGACACCGGCAGGAACGACAGATACGTCTCGCCGCCGATGCCGAGCGGGCGCACCACCTCGCAGAGCGAGCGGCAATTGGCGAGGATCGCGCGGTGCGGCAGCATCACCCCCTTGGGCGCGCCGCCGGTGCCCGAGGTGTAGAGCAGGCAGGCCATCGCGCCAGGCTTGATCGCCAGCGCCTCGCCGGCGATGTCGGCGCAACCGAGCCCGTCGCCGATCAGGCTCGGCCAATCGAGCAGCGGCGGCAGGCGGTCAGCCTCGCCAGGCGCCACGCCGTCGAACACCACCATCAGGTCCATACCCGTTAGCCCGGCGGCGGCGGCGACGCGCCCCGCCAGCGGGCCGGCGGCGCCGCCCACCGCGGCGACGCGGCGCGCGCGGTCGGCGTCCCGCAGCAGGTGCGCGTGGTCGGCTTCCGTGTTGGTGACATAGGCCGGCACCGGCACCGCGCGTATCGCCATCAGCGCCAGCTCGGCGAGCGCGACCTCGGGGCGGTTCGGGCTGGCGAGCAGCACCCGGTCGCCGGCGGCAACGCCTGCCGCCCTGAGCGCGCGGGCGAGCGAGGCGGCCTGGTCGGCGAACTGCCCCCAGTCGAGGCTTCGCCAGGCGCCGTCGCGATGAAAGCGGAACAGCGTGCGTTCCCGCCTGGCCGCGGCGCAGGAGAACAGCATCGTGGCCAGGTTCGGCCAGTCCGGATAGTCCTGCATCTTGCTCCCGATCGTCCCTCAAGCGGGCGCCCGCCCGGCGGCGGTTGCCGTGCCGCCGGTTTGACGTCGCGCCAAGCCGTCATACATGCTGACCTCGCCGCCCAGCAGCTCGGGCGCGCGAGCGTCGCCCATCAGCTTAGGATCATGCCGCATGACTTGCTCCCGCCCGATGCGCGATACTGAGGGGCGCGATACTGAGGGGCGCGATACTGAGGGGCGCGATACTGAGGGGCGCGACGCCAAGGGGTTGACGCCGGACGGTCTCGCCGGCGGCGCCGCGCGCGAGATGTCGGGCGCCGCGGCGCTGCCGAGCTGGGACCTCTCCGACCTCTATGACCGCCCGGAAAGCCCGCGCGTCGAGGCTGATCTGACCGCGGCTGAGGCGGACGCCAAGGCCTTCTTCGACCGCTATGCCGGCAAGCTCGGCGGGATGGACGGCGCCGCACTCGCCGCCGCCATCGCCGAGTGCGAGCGCATCGACGAGGTGCTCGGCGGGCTGATGTCGTATGCCCAGCTGCTGTTCAGCGCCGATAGCAGCTCGGACGTCGTCGGCCGGTTCTACCAGCAGATCAGCGAGCGGGTGACGACGATCAGCGCCCACATGCTGTTCTTCTCGCTCGAGCTGAACCAGCTCGACGACGCGGCTCTCGACAGCCGGCTCGCCGACCCGGCGCTCGCCCGCTGGCAGCCCTATCTGCGCGACTTGCGGGTGTTCCGCCCGCACCAGCTGCAGGAGCACATCGAGAAGCTGCTGCACGAAAAGGAGGTCACCGGTCGCGCCGCCTGGAGCCGGCTGTTCGACGAGACGGTCGCCGGCATGCGGGTTGCGGTCGGCGGCGAGGCGCTCACCGTCAGCGCCGCGCTCAACCGCCTCTCCGACGCCGACCGGGCGAGGCGGCAAGCCGCCGCTTCCGCGATCGCGCAGGCGTTTAGCGAGCGTGTAAAGCTGTTTTCGCTGATCACCAACACGCTGGCCAAGGACAAGGAGATACTCGACACCTGGCGCCACTATCCGCGCCCGGAGAGCTACCGCAACCGCGCCAACATGGTGGAGGACGAGGTGGTCGACGCGCTCGTCGCCGCCGTCACCGAGAGCTTTCCCAGGCTGTCGCACCGCTACTACGCGCTGAAGGCGAAGTGGCTGGGCTTGGAAAAACTCCAGCACTGGGACCGCAACGCGCCGCTGCCCGAGGATGACGATCGCGCCATCGGCTGGGACGAGGCGCAGGAGCGGGTGCTCGCCGCGTATTCGGGGTTCGACCCCGAGCTCGGCCGCATCGGCCGGAGCTTCTTCGACAATGCCTGGATCGACGCCGCACTTCGCGAGGGCAAGTCGGGCGGCGCCTTCGCCCATCCGACGGTGCCGTCCGCGCATCCCTACATCATGATGAACTATCACGGCCGCACCCGCGACGTGATGACGCTGGCCCACGAGCTCGGCCACGGCGTGCATCAGGTGCTGGCCGGCAGGCAGGGCTACTTCCTGTCCGGCACGCCGCTCACGCTCGCCGAGACCGCGTCGGTGTTCGGCGAGATGCTGACCTTCCGCGCCCTGCTCGACCAGCAGACCGACCCCTCGCGCCGACGCGTCATGCTCGCCGCCAAGGTCGAGGACATGCTGAACACGGTGGTCCGCCAGATCGCGTTCTACCAGTTCGAGCAGCGCCTGCACGAAGAGCGGCGGTCCGGCGAGCTGCTGGCCGAGCGCATCGGCGAGATCTGGCTCGAGGTGCAGCGCGCGAGTCTCGGCCCCGCCTTCGAGTTCACCCCGGACTACAGCGTGTTCTGGGCCTACGTGCCGCACTTCATCCACACGCCGTTCTACGTCTACGCCTACGCTTTCGGCGACTGCCTGGTGAACGCGCTCTACGCGGTGTTCCAGGACGGCCATCCCGGCTTCCAGCAGAAATATCTCGCCATGCTCGCCGCCGGCGGCACCAAGCGGCACCGCGAGCTGCTCGCGCCGTTCGGCCTTGACGCCTCCGATCCGGGCTTCTGGCGGCGCGGGCTCGACGTGATCGCCGGCTTCATCGACGAGCTGGAGCAGAGCTGACCGATGGCCGTCGAGCCGGTTCGTCCGAAGCGCGAGAGCAGCCTGTTCGGCGAGGTGCGCCGCTTCGCCCGCACCTCGGGTGCGGTCGGCGGCATTGCGGCGCGCGTCGCCGGCAACCGCGTGTTCGGCGTCAAGACCGACAAGGCGGCGCATGCCGAGGACCTCAAGCAGATACTCGGGGGCCTCAAAGGGCCGCTGATGAAGGTTGCGCAGTTCCTCTCCACCGTGCCCGACGCGCTGCCCGAGGAGTATGCCGCCGAACTCGCGCAGCTGCAGGCCAACGCGCCGCCGATGGGCTGGAGCTTCGTGCGCCGCCGCATGGCAAGCGAGCTCGGGCCGGACTGGCAGTCGAGGTTCACCTCGTTCACCCAGCAAGCCGTCGCCGCCGCCTCGCTCGGCCAGGTGCATCGCGCGACGCTCGCGGATGGCCGCCTGCTCGCCTGCAAGCTGCAATATCCGGACATGCCGAGCATCGTCGAGGGCGACCTCAAGCAGCTCCGCCTGGCGATGTCGATCTACGCCCGCATGGACAGCGCCATACGCAGCGACGAAATCTACAAGGAGCTCGCCGAGCGGCTGCGCGAGGAGGTCGACTACCGCCGCGAGGCGGCGCAGATGAAGCTGTACGGCCTGATGCTCGCCACCGACGACTTCGTCTCGATCCCGAAGCCGGTCGAGGAGCTCTCCACCTCGCGCCTGCTCAGCATGGACTGGCTCGACGGCACCGGCATGCAGGCCTATCTCGACGGCAAGCCGAGCCAGGAAAGCCGCAACCGCACCGCCGAGGCGCTGTTCCACGCCTGGTACCTGCCGCTCTACCGCTACGGCGTGATCCACGGCGACCCGCACCTCGGCAACTATCAGGTTCGCGCCGACCAGGGCCTCAACCTGCTCGATTTCGGCGCCATCCGGGTGTTTCCGGCGAAGTTCATCACCGGCCAGATCGCGCTCTATCACGCAATACGCGACAACGACGACGACGCCGCGCACGCCGCCTACGAGGATTGGGGGTTCCGCGACCTGTCGCGCGAGACCATGCTTGTGCTCAACGAGTGGGCGCGCTTCATCCACGAACCGCTGCTGCAGGACCGGGCGCGAAAAATCCAGGAGAACGGCGACCCGCAATACGGCCGCGCGATCGCCGAGAAGGTGCATGCCGGACTGCTCAAGACCGGCGGCGTCCGCCCGCCGCGCGAGTTCGTGCTGATGGACCGTTCGGCGATCGGCCTCGGCTCGGTGTTCCTCCGCCTCGGCGCCGAGCTCAACTGGCACCGGCTGTTCCACTCGATGATCGACGATTTCGACGAAACGGCCTTGGCGACGCGGCAGGCGGCGGCGCTCGCCGAGGCGGGGGTGCCGGGGACGCTTACACAGTAGCGAACCCGACCGGCGATCCTCGATCGCCCGCATGCCGGTCCCGCAGGCTGGGTCCGTGGGAAAACTAGCGCCTCGGACCTCGCCCTCCTTGGGACGACGCGGGCGTATGACTACGGTGCTGGTTGTTTCGCGGTAGGACCGGCAGATGAGCTGGCAGGATCAGGGACGGCAATATCATCAGTGGTTCGGCAACGGTAAAGCGCCGCAGGAGCCGCCACATGGGGCAGGCGCGGAGAAACCCGGTTTGAGCACTCCGGCTGAGCGCATCAGCACCGTCATCGGCACACTGATCGCGCATTTTCCTCGTGCTGATCGCACTCGCGCGGCGCTGCAACCGAAGGGGCGGACAGCCGCCGATCTCACGCAGGCGATGACGGTGTGGATCGCCGCCGCCGGGCGCAGCCACGTTGCTTTTGAAAGCGCGTTGCCGCTCGGCACCAGCTCTACCGTCGCCTCCCGCTTGCTCGCCGCCGCAACCGCCACTGTGGATGCGCACGACAGGGCGACGATCACTGCTGCGGGCGGCGCCCTCGCCTCGGCGGTCCAGGCGATCGGCCTCGATAACTTGCCTCGTTTCGCCGCCTCGGCTGCCGACGCAGCCGACAAGATGCCGGCTGACACGTCACGTCGTGTAACGACCGTCGAGTCTGCCGCAGAGAGGGTTTTCGTCGATCCCCCTCTCACGTCGCAGTGGCGGCAGGGCACGCAGGTCCAAGGCGATCTGACGCTCGCATCGGGAACGGCGATTGCGACATTCGACAGCGATGGGGCAAGATGCGCGCGGCATTCATGTGATCGATCAATATAATGTAAAGCAGAGTGGCCACATCGTCCGGCATACGCCTCCAGGTGCGAGGACCATTCCGTTCACTGGCGTTGTACTATCAAAGGTTGGCCAGGGACAGTTCTACTATGTCGTTCGCTAGACAATGGGCGGCTGCGCTCCTTCCACTAAGCTTACCTTCGACCATTAGCAATGCTGCGGAATTAAGGTGTCCGCGTTTCTGGGAAAGTAAGAGACTAACAGACGATAATATGTATTATGGTCCGATCACTAGACAACAAAGTATAATCCCGGACGATAACGCAAGTTGGATACTTGATAAGTCTGCTACTGCGGAGCCAGGTTACTTCTTACGCTGTGACTACGGTAAAAAGATTTTAGAAATCAGAGTTCCGCTACATATGAGGGTTTGCACGTTGTTGTCTAGGATTGACCTAGTTTGCCGCTGATGCAACGTAAGTCGTCAGACATCTTGCGGTGCTTGCGAACACTTCGACCCCTCACCATGCATCGCACCCATTCACGCACTCTGGCCGCGTTCTCACACTAGGGCGATGCCGGTCCGGCTCGGACCAGCATCGGCCGCCGTCGCACTTGTGCGGTGGGTGCCCGGTCCAGAGCAGACCGTTGCCCTTTCTTTCTCACCCCTGCCTTGCTACCTCAAATTCTCGCGCCGCGTAACGGCGCCAGGGGAGGGGGCTTCTGATGCGCCTAGCGGTGCTCAAGGAGACGCGTGAGGGCGAGGCGCGTGTCGCCGCGACGCCGGAGACGGTCAGGAAGCTGATCGGGCTTGGCCTGACCGTCGCCATTGAAACCGGTGCGGGCGTGCGTTCCGCCTTGCCGGATGCCGATTACGCCGCCGCGGGGGCAGAGATCGTGCCGGATGGCCCGGCGGCGCTCGGCGGGGCGGGGGTGGTGTTCGCCGTGCAGGCGCCGGACGGCGCGGCG
>CAXTSD010000159.1:0-6130 GCA_964246775.1 uncultured Acetobacteraceae bacterium
GCCATCCACTCGACCGGATTGGGCGCGCCGTGCGGCACGAACACGAACGGCACCCGCAAGTCGTCCGGACCGTCCTTGTCATCTGCCACAGGATCATTCTCCAACGTTGAGGTCATCCCTGCTAACAAAACCTCCCGATCGTCCCAACGATCCCTGTTAAGAAACGGATTTCACAGGCCACGCCTCTGATCAGCGCACCAGAGACAAAGTCTTGCGCCTTGCCTCCCCTCACCGCATCCCCGAAAACCTCCGCCAAGGAGCCGCCGCACCATGCCAGACGCGCCGACCGAGGACGTGCTGATCAGCCGGCAGGGCAGCCTCGGGCGGATTACGCTCAACCGGCCGCCGGCGCTCAACGCGCTGACCGCGCCGATGGTCGAGGCGGTGGCCTCAGCGCTGGCGGCGTGGGCGGCGGACGCAAGCGTCGGCTGCGTCATGCTGGACGGCGCCGGCGAGCGCGGGTTGTGCGCCGGCGCCGACATCCGGGCGCTGCGCGGCCTGATCGCCGCCGGGACGCCGGAACCGGCGGTCGACTTCATGGCGGACGAATACCGGCTGAACGCCGCAATCGCCGCCTACCCCAAACCCTACGTCGCGTTCATGGACGGCGTGGTGATGGGCGGCGGCATCGGGCTCGCCGCGCACGGTTCGGTGCGGCTGGTGACCGAGCGGTCGCTGCTGGCGATGCCGGAGACCTCGATCGGCCTGTTTCCCGACGTCGGCGGCAGCTTCCTGCTGGCGCGCGCGCCGGGCGAGCTCGGCACGCATCTGGCGCTGACCAGCCGGCGGATCGGTAGCGCCGACGCGATCCTGGTCGGGCTGGCCGACATCTGCGTGATGTCGGCCTGCCGGCCGCTGCTGGCGGCGGGGCTTGCGACCTGCGCGCCGCAACACGTCCCCCGGCTGGTTGACGCGCTGCGCAGCCCGCCGCCGCCCGGCGTGCTGAGCGGCCAGCGCGACTGGATCGACCGCTGCTACGCGCACGACACGGTGGAGGCGATACTCGCAGCTCTGCGTGCCGAGCCGGACGTGGCGGCGCGCGAGGCGGCGGAGGAGATCGAGCGCCGCTCGCCCGTCTCGCTCAAGATCACCCTGCGGGCGCTGCGCGAGGCGCGCGCCGCGCCCGACCTGCCCGCCTGCCTCGAGCGCGAGTTTCGCATGGTGCAGGCGGCCTTGGGCAGCCATGATTTCAGCGAGGGCGTACGCGCCGCGCTGATCGACCGCGACCGTCCGCGCTGGTCGCCCGACCGACTCGATCTGGTCGGCGAACCCGAAGTCGCCGCCTGTTTCGCGCCACGCGCCCGCACGCTGGGGCTACGCAGCCTGGACGCTACGCCAACACCGTGAAGCGCGGCTCGTGCTCGACCGGGAACTTGACCGAGCGGGCGATGCCAACCCGGTAGTGATGCTGCCGCCCGCCTACCAACGCCCGCCTACCAACGCACGGTCTCGCCCTGATAGTCGAGATAGCGCAGCCCGGGACGGCCGAACTGGGCCGCAAGCGTATCGGCGACGCCGGTGATGCTGGTCTCGGCGTCGAGCGTTGCGTTCGGGCCGCCCATGTCGGTGCGCACCCAGCCCGGGGCGACCAGCACCATCGTCCGCCTGGCGTTCGCCGGTCGGGCGGCAAAACTGCGCATCAGCGTGTTGAGCGCCGCCTTGCTGCCGCGATACACTTCCCAGCCGCCAGCCTCGTTGCCGGCGACGCTGCCGAGGCCGGACGACATCGCGGCGATCAGACCGTCGTCCGGCACCAATCCGGCCAGCGCCTCGACCACCCGCATCGGCGACAGGGCGTTGGTCACCATCACCCGGATGAACGCCTCGGTGGCGACGGCGCCGATCGTCTCGTCGGGATCATTGGCAACGCTGGCATTGACGAACAGCAGGTCGATACGACGCCCGGACAGGCGTTCGTGCAGGGCGGCGATCTGGTCGGGCTCGGTGATATCGAGCGTCTCGACCTCGAGCCGGTCGGACGCGAGCTCGTCGAGCCCGGTCCGCCGGCCGCCGCGCACGGTGGCGATCACCTGCCACTCGCGACGCAGGTACTCGCGCGCGAGCTGCAGGCCGAGGCCGCGCGAGGCGCCGACGATAACCGCGGTCTTGCTGGGCATGACAGGCTCCCCGGTAGGACGACGCACTCGATCCCCTGGTAACGGATCGCGCCGGCTTGCGTTCGATAGCGGTCCCGTCCGAGGAAATCCGCCCATGCGACGTCGCACCGCCCTGTGTCTTTCCGCCGCCTTGCTGGCCGCCCTGCCGGCGGCGTCGCGCGCCGACGACGCGATCGAGCGGGTCGTGCACGCGCCGGACCGCAGCCCGAAATTCGTCGCCCGCGACGCGGCGAGGCACCCGGCGCAGGAACTCGCCTTCTTCGGCGTCGGCCCGCGCTCCTCCGTGGTCGAGATCTGGCCCGGCGGCGGCTACTGGACGGAGATGCTGGCGCCGCTGCTGCATGACGCCGGCACCTACCGGGTCGCCCTCCCCGCGGCCGATGGCGGCCCGGTCGACCGCAAGTTCGCGCCGCAAGCCGCCACACTGCGCGCCAAGCTGGCGGCCGACCCCGCGACCTATGGCCGGGTGCTGGTGACGAGCCTCGGCGAGCGTCACGACGAAATCGCGCCGCCAGGCAGCGTCGACGTGGTGCTGACGTTTCGCAACCTGCACAATTGGCTCGGCCAGGGCGACGCGCAGGAGATGCTGGCGGCGATCCACGCCGCGCTGAAGCCCGGGGGCATACTCGGCATCGAGGACCATCGCGGTACCGCCAGCCATCCGCAGGATCCACAGGCCAGGAGCGGCTACGTGCGCCAGGATTTCGCCACCTCCCTGATCGAGCAGGCGGGCTTCACCCTCGTCGGCTCGTCGGAGATCAACGCCAATCCGCGTGACACGACGGACTGGCCGAACGGCGTGTGGACGCTGCCGCCGATGCTGGCCGGGGGCCAGGTCGACCGGGCGAAATACCTCGCCATCGGCGAGGCGGATAATTTCGTGCTGAAATTTCGCAAGCATTGAGGCGGGCGATGGACGATGAAAGGCTGGCGGCGCTGCGGGCGAAATACGGCGACGCCGGCAGCACGATCTTCGACCCGGCGTTCCAGTCGGTTGCGGCAAGCCAGTTCACCGGCAGCCGGCGCGCCCTGCCCTACGCCAACGCGGCAAGCTTCCTTGACCTGCCGTATCGCCCCGACGCGCCCGACCTGCCAGGCTGCGGCGGCCTCGAGATCGCGCTCTTCGGCGTCACCCTCGATCTCGGCGTCACCAACCGCGCCGGCGCCCGGCACGGCCCGCGCGCGGTGCGCGCCGTCGAGCGCATCGGCCCCTACGAGCACGTGCTGCGCCTCGCCCCCGCCAGCCTGTGCCGCGCCGCCGACATCGGCGACGTGCCGATGCAGAGCCGCTTCTCTCTGGAGGGCTGCCACGCCGACATCGAGGCGTTCGCAACCAGGCTCACCGATGCCGGCGTGGTGCCGCTCGCCATTGGCGGCGACCACTCGATGACGCGCTCCATCCTCAGTGCCGTCGGGCGCCGCCGGCCGGTCGGGATGGTGCATATCGACGCCCATTGCGACACCAGCGGCGCCTATGAGGGTACGGCGCTGCACCATGGCGGCCCGTTCCGCCAGGCGGTGCTCGACGGCGTGCTCGATCCGGCGCGCACGGTGCAGATCGGCATACGCGGCGGCGCCGAGTATCTGTGGGAGTTCTCCTACGACGCCGGGATGACGGTGATCCACGCCGAGCAGGTGCATGAGCGCGGCGTCGCCTCGGTGCTGGCGGAGGCGCTCGCGGTGATCGGCGACGGCCCGGTCTACGTCTCCTTCGACATCGACAGCATCGACCCGGGTTTTGCGCCGGGCACCGGCACGCCAGAGGTCGGCGGGCTGTTTCCGCACCAGGCGCTGGCGTTGCTGCGCGGGCTGATCGGGATGGACGTCATCGGCGGCGACGTCGTCGAAGTGGCGCCGCACTACGACGCGACCAGCAACACGGCGCAGGTCGCGGCACAGATGCTGTTCCAGATCTTCTGCCTCGCGGCGGCCTCGCTGCGGCGGCGGGCGGCTCAGCCGCCCTCGTCCTCCGGCGCGACGAGGCCGTGATAGTCGCGGTTGAAGTAGATCAGCCCATGGCTGTGCTCGCCGAACCGCACCGCCTCGATCTCGCAGAACAGCACGCTATGGGTGCCGACCTCGACGATGGTGGCGATCACGCCGTCAAACGATACCGCCGCCTGCTCCAGCACCGGCGCGCCGGTCGCAAGCACGCTCCAGCGGCCGCTGTCGAACCGCCGCTCCATGTCGTTGCCGCTCGAAAACGCTTGCGAAATCTCACGCTGATCCGCCGCCAGCGTGTTGACGCAGAGCGGCGCCCCGACGACGAAGGCGGCGCGCGAGCTCGCGCCACGGTTCATGCACACCAGCAGGGTCGGCGGCGCGTCGGTCACCGAGCACACCGCCGAGGCGGTGAAGCCGTGCCGACCCGGGCCGGACCGCGTCGTGATGACGTTGACCGCGGCGCCGAGGCGCGACATCGCCTCGCGGTAGGCCGGAACCGAAACTGGCACTCGCTATTCTCCTCGGCGCCTCGACGCGCGCCACTCGCGCTCAGCCGCCGCCTGGCCGATCGTTCTACGCGGATCGGCGCGAGCCGTCGAACCATCGCAACGGAGCCGGAGGCCGGCGGGCCGCACGCGTTGTCATACGCCTGCAACCGACAGCCTCGCCGGTCTGCGCTATGGCGTTGGCTCGCCTGGGCCAGTCGAGCATGAGTGAAGCATGAGCCGAGCACCGCGTCACAGCGCCACCCACCGTTTCGGCAACGCGCGGCCGCCGGCCGACCAGCCGCGGGTCGTAGGCGGGCCGCTGTTCGCCGGCAGCCCGTTCCAGGCGCTGCCGGCGCCGACCGGCCATCCGCCATTCCGGCTCGATCTCGCCGCCGTCATTCCGGACGCAGTGAGTGCGATGACCCGCGCCGGCGGCATGGTGCTGCACATGGTCGGCGACACCGGCGGGGTGAAGGACCCGACGCCGCAGATGCTCGTCGCAAGCGGGCTCGAAAGCGACGCCGCAATCAGCAGCCCGAGCGGCAAGCCCGCCTTCTTCTACCATCTCGGCGACGTCATCTACTTCGACGGCCAGGCCTCCGAATACTACGGACAGTTTTACGCGCCCTACGAACACTACCCGAACCCGATCATCGCCATACCGGGCAACCACGACGGCGACGTGTTCGACAACGGCAAGCGGGTGAACCCCGAGCCGTCGCTGGCGCCGTTCATGCGCAATTTCTGCGCCGCCAAGCCAGGCGTGCATACCGGCGAGGCGGGCGACGCCGACCGCACGGCGGGCATCCAGCCGAACTGCTACTTCACCCTGAACACCCCCTACGCCACCTTCGTCGGTCTCTACACCAACGTACCGGAAGGCGGCGTCGTGCAGCCGGAGCAGCAGGACTGGTTCAACGGCGAGTGCCGCGCCGCCGATCCGGACAAGCCGCTGATCGTCGCACTGCATCACCCGCCCTACTCGCTCGACGCCTATCACAGCGGCAGCCAGGCGATGCTGGCGGTGCTGGCGGCAGGGCAGGCCGCCTCCGGCCGCGCGCCCGACCTCGTGTTCGCGGCGCACGTGCACAACTACCAGCGCTTCACCGTCACCCGCGACGGCCGGGCGACGCCGTTCATCGTCTCCGGCAACGGCGGCTACCACAACCTGCACAAGATGCTGAAGCTGAACGGCCAGGCGCTCATGACGCCGTACACCGCGCCGGCGCAGCCGGGCGACGACGCCGAGGTCGTGCTGCAAAGCTACACCGACGACCGGTTCGGCTTCATGCGGCTCGAAATCACGCCGCAGATGGTGCAGGTGCAGGCCTACACCGTGCCGCGTCCGCAAGAGCCGTACAGCCAGGCGCCGCAATTGCGCGACCAGCTGCGCTGGGACTGGCGAGCGCGGCGGGCGATTAGTCAGTAAGGCAAGGGGCTTTTGCCCCCAGCTTCAAGCGGGAACCCCATCAAAGGCGGAGCCTTTGAAATCCATTTCTTAAGTAAAGGGGTCTGGGGCCGCCGGCCCCAGCCCCCCCCCCCCCCCCCCCCCCCCCCCCCCCCCCCCCCCCCCCCCCCCTT